>NZ_DASYBS010000035.1:0-134878 GCF_036500665.1 Cedecea sp. | reverse complement strand
GCGCGGTTGTTTGCGGGTTTACCGCGTTTACGCGAAGCGATGCCAGCAGCACCGTCGGACAAATATCTGACAAGAACTCGCTGGAGCTGACGAACGCTGAGGTTCAGCAGTTTGGCTGCAGCTGATTGTGTAAGGAGTTTGTCGCAGACTTGCTGCAGCACGGGAATACGGTTCAGTTCTTTCTGGCTCATGGTAACCAACATAGACGCTCCGGATTGTCTGCCTGTGAAAACAGACTAACCGAAAGATGACATTTTAACTTTGGTAAAACACGACATTATCGCTTTGCGCTGACAATCTAGGTGCACATAATACTGATTATGTTAAATTGAATTGATAGCTACGCACCAAGCTGTCCATCCTGGCCATAACCCAACTATTTAAGGTGAGTATCAAACCGAAAAGGAATTTTTATAGGGTTTCTATCAGTTCGATTGGCCCGTTTTGATGGGGATACTTACGGCAGCGCTCACGATTATCACCTTACCATGAACGTATGTGACTGGTATGTGACAGCATTGATGGCCATGACGCATCGAGGGGGATACAAGAGAGTACCTTCTCAGCGCTCCTGCACATCTAGATCTGTAACCTTCCTAAATAATATCTTCGATCACAGTTATCAGTGTCGTATGTTTAAATTTGTATACTCCAAATTATCACTAACATTTCCTGGTATTTTTTCATGATGCGATTGCACTTTGCTTTAGACCTCATTCCTGTCAGATAGAGCTCCTACCGTCAATCTAGATGTTTCCAAACTCCCCTCAAGTAATCAGACACCGTGACCTAATAAGAAATTTAAAACATTTATTTAAATTATGCATAATCTTTTATCTTGTTTTTTTTGTGATTTACATCACATCAAAAATGAATTTATGAACAATACTGTTTAAGTATTTTAATGGTCATACCAGAGTGTCGGAGCTATCCGATTTAACCGAACCATAGAGAGGTACATTATGTTACTGAAAAAAACACTGTTAACAATAGCAACCTATTCACTGTTCTCCACGGCTGTTTTTGCACAAGAACCGCCACCAATGACAAAAGATAGTGCAGCTCAGAAACACGGATCACCACTCATCCCGATCTCCCGGCAATACCAATGTTATAAAGTTGGCGGGTATTATTGGCCTGCTGACGGATCAAGTATACCGCAAACCGACTGCAGAGCGGCATATCAGCACGTTTATCATAAATACATAGATGAATCTGGTTTTTTTGTCCCTAAAAAAGAAGGAAATAAAAAAAGCACAAAAGAAGAAGTTGACATTATTCAACAATCAAACTATCAATTTTTACAATGGCATGAAACGTCTAAGGATATTGCCGATTATAACAACCCAGAGGCAGTGAAAGCCGCGATACCTGATGGGCAACTTTGTTCTGCTGGAAACGTTGGCAAACCTAATTGGGATGAAAGAGCTAAAGTATGGAATGATAAGTCAGGCTTAGATAGCGTTACTACCTGGCGAACCACAGATATTCAGAAAGATGGTGAGGGAAAGATAGACATCACTTATGATGCGGCAGCCCCTCATGATCCAAGTTTCTTTGAAGTTTATATTTCCAAACCTGAATATGATGCTGAAAAAGCCGCATTAAAATGGAGTGATCTTGAGCTATTAGGCAAAGTTGAAAATGTAAAATTGGAAAATGGTCAATACAAATTCGCTGTAAATGCCAAAAACTATACTGGTAAACACGTCATCTACATCCGGTGGCAGCGAATTGATCCGGTAGGTGAAGGTTTTTACAGCTGTAGCGATGTCAATCTCAAAGGGTAGATACAAAGAGTTTGCCAGCTGAATCGGCGGCATTTACTTATGTAAATGCCCCGAATCATTAGATCAGCTCGAAGTACCTAGTTTTTTGCTGTTAATCGCCTAAAATAGTCTTTTCGTGGAGGGAGAGTTATATTACTATGCAACCTCTCATAGAGATTAACAATCTTCGTGTCTTGGTATACTTTTGCCATGAGGCACATACCAATGAATATTAACTCCAGACGGAACAGGGTACATCGGCGCTTCCAAATACCATGCGCTGCAACGGTAGGAATCGATCATGGCTAATTAAGGCAATTTTTTGTCTTGCTTGCGCGTTACACTTTCTAACAATGAATTATTTTCCGTTGATATTAATTTTTTCTATCCTTCATAATGTAAATTTTAGAAATTAACATGGTATTATTTCCAGCTAACGAATTTAAAACTCAGGCTTATGAAAAATTCAGCTTATGCCTAATATATTTCACTCTAATTAACACCAATGTTACTCCAATCATTAGGTGTCCGAATGTAATATCATAGAAAATAATATTAATACGACAATCTTAGTTTTAAGAATAAGTTTACCGATGTATGCTAACGATAAGTCACAGTAAGTACTGCTAGTTTTTCGTCAGTATCAATATAAATAAAATGGGTGTTGGCAATTTCTGATTCAATACCAGAGTGTATATCGTTACGATTAGAACAGTCTAACCCCAGCAATTGACTATCTTTCTTCACCAGACATGAAGGCTCAACAATACTACCATAAAACCTTACCTGTCCTCCTGCCACTGATGCTGAAACCGATTGAGAATTAAGAACTACCGACAGAATGACTGCCATTAACAAAGTGATCTTTGCGTCATGAAACATCTTGATTATCCTATCTGAATTAACGATGCCTCATAATTTCATAATTCTGACTACAATCGCCATCAGACACAGGCTACAACATTGTAATCCAAACCTTACAATAGAAAACTAACCCGATATAGCAAAAGAGCTTATGGATTTCGTAAGTGCATGATAGTAATTGTAATGATTTAGTTTCCAAGTGAAATTCACAGTGAAAACTTACTGTACTACAATACCTATAAGAGAATCCGATGCCCTAATCGCTCAATTGACAACTGGCTGGATATTCTTTCAAGAAGAGAGAGTGGGATCCCTAATGTAACTGTTCCACCTTCAACTTTCCCCCTGCAAGCATCCGCTCTTATTTGTTGACTAATACCTTTCATGCTTACATCTGGAAGTAACCTTTTGATCAAAGCAGCCTTAACTTCAAATCCAATAGGTAATACCATTAGATACTCTTGTCCTTCCCTCATGTCAGCCTCATTAACATTGTATTTTTTAAATAAATATGGGTGATCAAAAGAAAACCACTTTAGAATTACTGGCTTATACTCACTTTCACTAGCCCGCATTGTTTCCATCAATATTGGGTTCAATAATCCGGACAAGTTTGAAGACATTCGCTTAGAACCAGGTAGCGACACTTTATCCCATGCAGCAGCTTCCAATGCTGACATACAACGGCACAAGCGAGTTGCAGTCAATATTCTATTAACACATAAGGAGTGAATTCGTTGGAATTCATAGATTGTTGTCGGTGATGTTTGTTTTAGATTTTTAATTACCAAATCTTTATATGCCATGAGATAACCTAAATTATAAATAACGTTCACAATGCAAGCATGTAGTTGATATTTTTACTTGGGTGATGTAATAGAAATTTAATTTCACATAACAATTAAACTGGCTAATAATCAAGAGTAAGAAATCGAGCGTTGCTTATATCAACCTTACCCATCCAAGTTACATTCCCTGGCGGAATCGGCCCCTCAAGAATAACCTCTTTCGTATATGCTGCACAAACTCGTAAATAGTTGTCTACCATTATCTCAAGCTTTTTGTTTTTCTCTGCCAATTTGAAAGCCATTCTAGTCAACACTTCATATGTTGCTCCTCTATATTGAGGTTGCTGGATCAACAAAGGTTTTAGATATTCCTCGATAATCAAATATCTAAGAATCCCCTTTGAATAGTTACATCTCTTATAGGTCTTACTGTATTCATGGAGATTGAGAGTCCTTCCAGTATGTTCTATTCTGTATAAATTAAAAATAGATGATGTCTTATACCCCTCTATAGTTAAAGGAGTGAAGTATTCTTCATGATTGTAAATCTCTTTTAGAAAGTTGGCAGCACCTACCTTACTACACGAGGAGAAAACACTATTACCGCCAAAAGGAATAAAAGTAACATCCGTATGCCGAGTTCCCAAAAAACCCTGTTGTAATATATTTTCCATAGGCTTATTATCATATCTATAGTAAATCAAATTCATTACCTCATTATAAATACTTGAATGACTCCAGGGAGAGTAAAACATGAAATTAAATTTGCATATTTATATTATCTTGGTTTATAAAATTCACCTCCTCTAGAATTACACATTTGGTGAGATATATTCTATTGACACGTCCTCTTCTAATGTAAAGTCCTTCAGACATATCCGGATTAATCAAACTAACAAGGAAAAGGCCAGATAGAAATTCATCTTTCTTAGACCTGTCCTAACGTGAGTATGAAAATTAAATGAACACAACCTCATTTGGACAAAGCAGATCTCGTAGCAGTTCTTCAGGAGGAGTCTTACTCTGTGGCAATGTTATCCCTAAAGCCACCGGGTTGCCGGAGAAGTCCAGGCGCAATAATTTTTCGCCCACGTCGTTTTGCTCAGTTGCCAGCTCAAACAAACGAAACCAGGCCCATTGGCCAGCTATTTCAACTTCGCGAGTTTCACCACTATGTAAAGTTATTTGTGCTCTTAATACTCTCGCCGCTGACTGAGGCGGCCAATGAAATTCCACTGACTGAATCGGACCATGGCCATAACGCAACGTCTCCACACCATCGGTGAGAGTAAAATACGCGATATTATGATGCAAGCTTACGGGACGGACGCTGAAATCCAGGGCAGCATGCTTCTGATTAAGGAAAAAAAATTGCTGTATCTGCTCACGCCGTGTAAACACAGCATTATTTGGAATATTCTCGCCAGCTTGTTCCTGAAAACGATCCAAGGCTCCACCAGAAGAAAACAACCAATTGAAATCTACCAGACTCACTTCTTCAGCAGCCTGTTGATCAAAAGGATAACGTTGATGTACTGCAACCTCACACCGGCCCCCCGCTGTCGTTTGCCACAACTGATTCAATGCCATCTGCTGTTTCTGTTGTCGATGGGCACGGTTTGCGTCCAGCAGCCCCTCCAGCAATGGTTGTATCTGTCGGGGACTACGCTCGACGATATCTGCCAATTTATTTTGCCTCTCCGCCCCTGTAGACGAGTCCTCTCCCGCGAGTGGTATTTCCTGGGCGGCGGCTATCAGTGCCATCTGTAGTTCTTCTCTGTACACATCTTTATCAAGCGCGCTATGCAAAGTGAAAAAGTGTCTACTCACCAGATCCTCCTCTAGAGGTTCGCTCTCCGTGCCAGTCCCATCAACGCGCGTCGGCCGTATTTCTTCACTCACCGCAGTCAACAAGGAGAACAAGGCTGAATCGGCCTGTGCTAGTTGTTTCAGCCATGGTATCCAATTCCCACCGGTGGGAGGCAACACCAAAGACAAGTCCGCCAAGAAAGTGTCCCAATACCGAACATACCTTTTAAAATAGGCCTGGCGAACAGCATTCACCAACATCGGCGTTACCTGTTCAGGAACCTCCCCCATCACCCAATAATCCTCGGCCAAGACGTTGGGTAACACTTGAGATATACGTTGTTCCAGATGCCGGTACCCCCAACGGCTATAACGTCCCGTCATCCCTGACGTTACCCGGCCCCCATCCTGACGCTGAAAAAAAAAATCAATATCCGTCCCTTTCGCTAACCCCGAGGTTGGAGGCCGAGCTTCTTCCGCGTGTAAACGGCGCAATAACCGCTCCGGTAGAGACTGGGCCGACAGGCGTTCTCTTACCTGCTGAATCAGTACCTGATTCAACCGGACTTCTTCCGCATGTGATGTGGTTAAGAGTACACGTAAATGATCGGCCAATTGCCTGCGCTGTAACGTATCCAACCCAATCAGTAAGTCATTACGCCAGGACTCCCTGAACCAATCGAGGGCTTGCTCCACCAGTGATAAGGGGACTCCGCCGTTAAGCCCCAAATAAAGTCCCAACAATCGGGCTGCCTGTTCATCCGTTTTTGCCTGCAACAATGCCTGCTCAAGCCGATGTCGACTGTCCGGTAACAACCCGTTGTTCAATAAGTGGAGGTAGAGCTGTCTCGTGTCATCAATCAAATCGCGGGTAAAGCTTATTTTATGCGAGGAACTCTCATCCCATAGTTGCTTGGCAATATTGAGCCCAGCTACAAGTTCAGGCCCCGGGTTGGCGGGAAGGTCCCATTGCTCCAGTCGAGTCAAATAATCGGTAATGCGTTCCAGGTGTTGACGCTCAGAATGAAAATACGCCAACGAACCGCCCACAGCGGCAATCAACAACAAGCAGAAAAACAAGCCGTAAGGAAAGCGAAATGTCACAGTGCCGCGGCGGAACCACCGTCGTACGGCACCATTTCTCTGGGTTGAATTCATCGCCTGCAGTCGGGCTTGATATATCGTCACACCACCCGTTTCCCCGCAAAAACGAAGAGACTGGAGTTCGCATTGTCGCTGGTCAGGAGACGCTGTCAGCAAAAGGGTTAAAAATGCGTGCATTTTTAACCCTAACAACGTCCAATTTCCAGGGAACGTGTAAACTTGGCAACGCTCTCGTCGGTCAGTCTGTTTCTCAATATGTTCAAACAATCCCATATCCTGCGAAACGAACAACGCTTGCATTTGCTGGCATAATCCACCTAACGTCCGCATATTGCCACCGGACGTAAAATGTAATACGGCAATATCCTGGCGCTGGCGCATCGATGAAAACCCGTCAACGACATTACATCCAACGAGCACAATCTGTAATGGCAAGCCTTCCCCCCAACGCTGCGCCAGCTCGGCCAGTCTCATACGCAACGCCAACGCCGTGGCAACCCCTTGTTCTTCGTTGTCTTCCAGTAACTGTGCCGCACTGATAGTCAGCACCACCCCTTTTGGCACATGTCCATATGCATCCAGCAGACTCCACCATAAACCAGCATCCTGCTCATTTTCCTGCAGTAACAGATTACTCTGAACCTCAAGCACAGAAAAAACGCTAATCTCACGGCTCACAACATCCGGCACATCATAACTTCCCTCAGCCTCCTCTGATACAGGATCGGAACCCTGCCAGTGCTGCGTGTTGAGCAGCAGGAATGCACTCTGATTAGCGGCAAGCGCAAGTTGGTGCGTAACAACGATGTTTCGCAATCGCTGTTCACGAGGGGTGGGTGCTGTCTTTACTTTCTGTTCCGTCTTGCTCTTCCGACGCCAATGTCGTATCGCAAGGCCACACGCGAGAAATGTGGCAACGGCGCCAGAAACTATCAACAAAGGAAGCGGCGACGCTAATAATGCTTCAAGACGCCCACGCAACCCTGCCTGAAGCATCCATACAATTGGGGTTACCAGCGCCAATAAGGGATATTTTAAATAGGATAAAGATCGAGGTGACATAGACCGTACTCCGGGTCGTGAAAAAGGATCGATCGGGTTACGGCACACTAATCAATCGGGGTGATATAAATTTCAACGCGACGGTTACGCGCACGGTTGTCCGCATTATCATTATCGACAAGGGGTTCATCAGCGCCGCGTCCCTCTGCAACGATGTTTAATGCTATCTCTGCCCCAGGCGGTGTTAACGCCTTCATCACGGTTTTCGCTCGGGCAAGTGAAAGCACCTGATTGTTTTGCCATTTACGACCAACTGACTGATTGTCACTATGGCCAACAACACGTATCTGAACAGCAAGGTGCCGAAAACTGGAGGACAATCGTTGCAATAACTCCCGTTGAGGCGCTCCAATTTCTGCACTGCCGCTGGCAAAGAATGTGCTGGTACTAAGAGTAATGCGCGCTCCGGGCCCTTCAGAGGTCAAAGTAAGAGCGCCATTGCGAACATCTGTCGCCAACGCGACCGCCAATTGATGCAACAGGTTAGGTTGAGCGGATTGAGAGGTTATAATATCCAGTAGCCGAAGATGTTGCCGTTCGACAGAGGCTTTCAATGCTATCAGCATCCCAACGATGACGGTCAGTGCTAATAATGCTGCGCCACCAATCCACATCCTCCTCCGTGCCGAAAAAAATGATAAATGACACCTGTTCTGTGATACAGGTATTTCAAGCCCGGCCTGACTCACACGTTGATAAAGTCGACGCCGTATCGCCGTCAACTGTGCCACTCCATCAGGTTGGATGCGGTAACGACCCTCTAACCCCAGCGCCAGGCAGAGATAAAACAACGCCAATAACCGTTCATTACCCAGTTCGCTCTGCTCAACCTGCTCCAACAACACGAAAAAGCGCTCCCCGCCATGGCTTTCCCCATGGCAATGCATTAACAGGCTATCACTCCCCCAAACACCACAGCCCCAGGGCGTATCACCAATCGCCTCATCGAGTAATGTGCAAAGCGCATAGTGCGCTGTTTCTATCTGCAGCTTGTCGATCCCTGAATCCATCGCCCGACGTTGAAAATCCTCAAGCAAGGAAATCAGCAACACCCGCAACGCCATCAAATTTGACATATGGCTCAGTCCGCGAAGTCGAACAGACTCGCTGAAAATTTTTTCTGCTAATTGATGCAATACAGCGGGAGCCGCATCCTCATCATTTTTCCCACGTAAATGCCAACGCTTCATGCGTCATTTTCCCGAAATGCCCACAAAGCCAATTCTCCATTGGGAAAATGGCCTGCAACATGAATAGCTAAAGAGCTTGCACCTTGTAGTTTTTCCTCACCGTCAACTGTTGTTCCCAACTCAAAGTATTGATAACCATCAAAGTAAGGCACTTCATGTGGCAAGGTTTGCAGTGCCGTTACCGACAGTCCTGCTAATTGTAAATTCACCATATCGTGTATCCGTTCACTTGTACCCACCTTCAGACGGGAGGGCAGCTCATCGCGCAGCGTATTAGAGGGCATTTCCGCCTTGGCCGCTAAAATAAGGCGGGCCGACTGAATCAACGCGGTATCCGTGATCTGCGCGTGATAAATCCCAAATTCACGCTGTTCCAACGGTAAAGTGATCACATTCGAGCAGCCAGCGATGCTCAGGATGTGCTGTAACTCGTACATCAGAGAGGAAAATGTCTGATCTAGACGCCAATGATCATAGCGCGGCAAAGGCGAGTTTCTTTCCGACGAAAATATTGCCCACTCACCTGTCAACGCTAGCAGTTCGCGGAACAACACTTCAGGATGCAATCTGTCCTGCACGCTGAAATGCGTCAACAACGCTACGGCGCGATTGACCGATTGGCGAAACAAAAAACGACTCACGTCCATCGCCCCACTACCGGCAGATAGAGTGTTGAACTCCTGTAGTTGACGCTGCCGCAAGTGTAAACGCCCAAGAAAATCATCGACCCAACGTGCCAAACGCGGCGCGGCGCGATAACTCAACACCGGAGGAATGTAATCGTCATCCAGAATAATCTGGCCATCCGGCCGCAGCGACTGCACCTGCGCTATTGGCAGATAACAGTACGAATCACACACTTGTGCTTCAGGCGCCAGGCACAGGTTCAGCTCCCCCAATTGCATCAATATCGTCTCGCCATCCGGCGTGATCCGATCGGCTACTTGCGCCTCAATAGTGCGATAACGTACTAACTCCTGCTCCGAGGGCGTAGAACAACTGTCCAACCGGTGACGCCCCATCAAAGGCAAAGCTAATGCCACCGTTGCTCCCACCATATCTTCCGTAACACGCAACGTCGGCAGGGCCGTCGTCTCATCCGCTGAATAATCAAAACTGGAGCCATCCGGAAATATACCCGCACACTCACTCAACGCGATGATCCCCTGTCTCAGGTGAGTAAGATCGAGTCTTAGTCGAGTGAACCCCCACGCGTATTGCCCCAGTTGCAAGGTTGAAGCAATTTGGGATCGCCAGTACCTTTCCTGTTGTTGAAAGTGATGAGGTTGCAAAAACATCCCTTCACACCAAATCACTTTATGTTGGTTATCCGCCATGTTTAGCCTCTATTGTTGATTGTGCTACTGCTTCACCGTCTTTGGCTGACACAACGAGAGACTGGTGCAGGATATGAATCCTTAATGCGTCACGCTGCTTCATGTCTAATGGATAGCTGAAACGCCATACACTCCTCGCCAAGTCCCGAAATTCCGCCACCAGAGCGATATAATGTGCTTTTGGATCTAATGGCAGTCTCATCTGTTTTATTTCACCAGGTAGCAACATTAACGAACGTCGGCTAAGCACGCCATGAAGGGCCACAGGGCCAGGCCGGGCTACTAACGTGAAGAATTCGGCATGGTTGAAGTCTTCGTCATCGGATAGCTGCATTACCCAAATAAGGATTGGCGAAGCGCGCAGATTAAGATCCGGGTTAACATCTTCACTGGCTACCAACGATAGGGTTAGCACACTGTCTTGCTCCTGAGCGCTCTGGCAGCCGGCAAGCAGGGAACTGCAAAATACCAAAGCGGTAGCCCAATAACGCATTAACTTATAATTAAAGGCTGCCATCATCCGCCTCCTTAGGGTGCTGAGGCGTCGAAGTGTTAGGTTCTTCTGCCGTAGAGGCTTTCGCACCGGAGCCGCTGTTGATATTGACCAATGTATTTGCCTTGATATTGATTAAAGCACCGTCGATTGATACTCCCGTAGGCCCAAGAACCAGCGTGCTGCCACCGGCCTTGAGCGTCAGAGTCACTCCCGCCTCCAGAGTCAGGTTTCTGCTGCTTTTAACATCCAGTTTGCTCGCCATCAGTGCCAAGTTCCCCTCCACTTTGCACGCGCCTTTACCTTCGATATGCAAAGAAAAATCCTTGCCGACTTGCCGAAAGCTTTTTCCGCGAACGTTATGATGCTCATCCCCTTCGCTGCGAATATAATGGTTGCCCTTCACCAGTAAATGTCGATCGTTACCGATCCATTCCAGCGCGTCGTTCTTCACAGAGACGTCTTTATTGCGGCCAGCATGCAGCAGCAGCTGTTCAGCGCCCGCTTTATCTTCAAACCGCCATTCGTTGAATACTCCAGCATCACCAAAAGAGTGGGATTTAAAACCGCAGCGTGTGGCTTTTTGCGGCAGAGCATAGGGTGGTAGCATGCCGGCGTTGTAAACGCAGCCAGTAACCAAGGGACGATCCGGATCACCCTCCAAAAACGTAATGACCACCTCCTGGTTAACTCTCGGTAGAAATACACTGCCCCAGCGATCTCCCGCTATGGGTTGCGCTACGCGCACCCAGCAAGAACAGGCGTCGTGTTGATTATTCCCGCCATCCCAATGAAACTGCACCTTGATACGTCCGTAACGGTCAACCCATTGCGCTTCGCCCGCCTTACCCACTACCAATGCCGTTTGGCTCCCGGCAATAACCGGCCGCGGCGTCTTGCGCGCTGGGAGGAACTCCGCCTTTTCCTTTTGCAACACCAATGGGCTACTGAACTGCAGATTGCAAGCCCCACCTGCCGAGTATTCGCTCCAAATCTCTGGTTGCGCCTCGACAATTAAATAATTCCCTCGTGCGGATTCATCGTAATGCCCGCTGAACGTGATGATGCCGCCAGCGGCTACTGCCGGCATTTGGGTTTCTGCAACAACACAGCACTTCCCTGTCAGCTCGGCCTGTCGTTGCCGCTTTGCACTGTCCTGGGCCGCGTGCTGACTATCGACCCGCGCGGGGTAGTTGAGCCAGACACTGTCGCCTTCTCCGGCTCGTGCGTGCAACAGGCCCGATTCACGGTTCATTGCTTTGGTATAATCAAAATCTCTCGCCGCTGCGGCATCCAGCCGCCATTTTTCTTGGGGTTGCCAACGCTGTAACGACGCCTGACCACGTTGTCCCATCGGATCCCACAACATTTCGTTGCAACCGTCGATAGCTATGTGGCCTACCGTCGAATCGACAATCGTCATCGGGTGATCATTGGCAGTATGTCGGAAGAAATAATACAACCCCTGCTCCTCCATCAGGCGACAGACGAAGTCCAGATCGCTTTCCAGGTACTGCACGCAATATTCCAGAGGTGCATAACTACCTTCATGCCGCCAGTCCGTCTGTATTTCATCCCTAAATATGGCTTTAATTACCTCAATGACGCTCTGTGCCTGAAATACCCGGCAGTGCCGATTTAACGACAAGAACCACAGTGTGGGGCGCAAGATGAACTGATAGCGAAAATGACGCCCTTCCGGCCCCTGTTCGGCAAACTCGGCAATGCGACCGTGGAAGTAGCGGTTAGCGCCGTTGTCGCCAGTAATCTCCACCGCCAGCGTTTCGCCGATCATTGTCGAAATATCAATAGCGCCAGCCGGATGGAGAAGCACAACCTGATAGTAGAATAACTGGCTGAGTCCTTCATTTCCGGATAGTCCAGCAACTTGAGCGTGAGCTAAAGCGGCGGGGGCGTTAACCAGTACCGCCCTGATATTTCCCATCCGAACCCTCCTTTAAGCTATTTGCGTCCGCAGGCTGCCCGGATGGATAACTTCAATCTTTCCAATCCAACTACATTGACAGGTTGAGTTTTTATTTAATGCCGGCATACCAGCGATCTGTGTCTTCTCCGCACCTTGTTCCCATGGGAAGATAACCATTGGAACACAGGGTGCTGGAGTTGGTGTTAATACCCCCATAGCCGCGGCCGTTGCCGCAGCAGTTGCTGCTATCACTGCAGGATTGACTTTCGAGTTACACATTCCGAATGAGAAAATATTCACCATCGGTTTGTTATCCATAATATTGGCTGCGGGATTTCCTTCCACAAAAATACGATTCTGCGGTAATATTATTAGTGGCGAAGGAAGCGTTCCTTGTGTACATTTTAATATTGCACCATTGGCAACTATATTCTTCATGTTTTATTGGCGGTTATGTTTTATACGTGAATTTAATTTCAAAATCCTCACCGAACAACTTCACCTCAGAATAAGCAAGCTTACTTTGACTTTATAAACAATCCAGCGGAAAGAATGTATTTCTTTTTGAGGCTTTTAAGTAAATGATCTCTAATATCATTATAAACATCCTTATCTTCACCCCTCCAAATATAAACCCCAAAATTAGGATCGTAAAAATAAACCTTATTGTATTTAGAATACCTAAAGACAGCAACCGCATGTCCACTCATTGGGCTATCATCAAATAGCAACAGACAGGCTGTGTCTTCTGTTTTCCCGGAAACATATGATTTCAATTTAGCCTTGGATTTTTCACAAGAATCGAACTCCAACAAACCAATATTATTTCCTTTTATTTTGTATTTTATCCCATGAAATGAGTCTTTTATTTTTTTACCTGCCCACTTCAATCTATCTTTATCTAAAATCCCAGAGTGTCGATTATAAATCTCCCGTTGAAACAGAGTCGATTCTTTCAATTCGATATCAGAATCCGGTGGTAAAACATTTGCACCATCACTATTAATTAATTTAATAATCCAATTTAAACTAATTCCAAAACAAATCCCATCATCTCCATTTTCCCTAGAAAGAAAATCATCATAATTAGATACTGGATATAGAAGTTGTAAAGACATTTTTTTCCTAAAATTCAAGGGTGAAAAATTATTTTGAGCAATCAGTTACGACCTCGACTACCACTTCGTGATTTTCAACGGTCAGGCGACAAGCGTGAATGACTGCTTCACTGTGTTGATTTGTTAGTAGTTGCATACTAAGTTTTGGCAACAAATCTTGGGTTAACAACGCATCGACCCGCCGACCACCGCTGGCGCTTTGCGCACACCGTTGCACCAGATGAGCTACCACTGTAGTGTCGTAATGCAGAGGCACTCGATAACGCAACCCCACCCTTTCGGCGATACGCGCCATGCGTTCGCTCACGATAGCCGTCAGCATGGTTTCGTCCAGGGGCAGGTAAGGAACGGCGATCAACCGTCCCACGAAAGCGGCAGGGAAGGTCTGCAACAGTTCTTTCTGCAGTGCCTCTACCAGCACTTCTGGAGCAGCTCGTTGCCCTGCAAGGTGCTGAATCACTTCGCTCCCCAGGTTACTGGTCATTAGAATCAACGTATTACGGAAATCGATAACGTTGCCTTCCGCGTCCTCCATTCGTCCTTTGTCAAACACCTGGAAAAACAGTTCATGCACATCGGGATGCGCCTTTTCTATTTCATCCAGCAGCACCACGCTGTGTGGCCGTCGCCGTACTGCTTCGGTCAATACCCCGCCTTCGCCATAGCCGATATAACCGGGAGGTGCCCCTTTCAGCAAGGCGACGCTGTGCGCTTCTTGATATTCGCTCATGTTGATGACGATAAGTTGTTGCTCGCCGCCGTAGAGCAATTCGGCCAATGCTAGTGCTGTTTCAGTTTTCCCCACACCAGATGGCCCAGCGAGTAGGAAAACCCCCACAGGTTTCTCCGGTTGATCCAACCCAGCCCGGGCAGTTTGAATACGCCTGGCGATTGCCTCCATCGCCATTGGCTGTCCATGGATCCTCTGGGACAGGCGCTCAGACAGGCTCATCAAGGTCTCAATGGCATCCTGTTGCAGCGTTGCCAATGGAATCCCGGTCCAGGTTTGCAACACTATAGCTACAGTCTCCCCATCAACCGGAATATTTTCCACCGTATGTTTTTGTGCTGCCTTCCATGAAATTTCTTCTTCAGCCAAAGCAGCCTTTTTTTTTGTTAGTGTTTCCTGCAACGCCGCGAGTCGTACCTTCCTATTGTCACCGTCTTCTGCCAGTCGCAGCCCTGCAGTCAAAGAAGCCACTAACTCGCGCAATTCAAGCAGTGCTGTCGACGCTGTTTCCCTTTCGAGCCGTGCACCGGCACAAGCGGTATCCAGCAAGCTCATCGCCTTATCCGGCAGTTGCCGTTCTGGTAAATAGCGATGCGACAACATCACCGCAGCCTCCAACGCCGAAGCCTGAACGCGCACCCGATGATGGTTCTCCAGCGCCGGAACTGCACTACGTAACATCAGCAGTGCCGTTTCTGGCTCTGGCTCGTTGATACGTACCACCTGAAAACGGCGTTTTAACGCCGGATCTTTCTCAATATGTTTTTTATATTCGCGCCAGGTTGTCGCACCAATAGTACGCAGTGCACCTCGAGCCAACATCGGCTTCATCAGGTTGGCCGCATCGCCAGTCCCCGCTTGACCACCTGCACCAACCAACGAATGCACTTCATCGATAAATAGTATTGTCGGCGTCGCCGCATGTTGGATTTCCTCGGCAAGTTGACGCAGGCGTTGTTCAAACTCACCCTTTATCCCTGCACCTGCCAACATCAGACTGATATCCAGTGCCAATATCCGCGCATCCTGCAGTGGCTGCGGTGCCTCACCTGCAGCAATCATTAATGCCAGACCTTCAACTACTGCCGTTTTCCCTACACCAGCCTCCCCCGCCAGCAATGGGTTGTTCTGCCGACGACGCATCAAGATATCCACTAACAGACGAATTTCCCGGGTGCGTCCATATACTGGGTCAAGTCTCCCACTGCGTGCTGCCGCCGTCAGATCGCTGGTATAGCGTGCTATCGCAGTTTCATTGCTCGACGCTCTTTTTTTCTGAGCTTCTACCACATCGGCGGCGATATTTTCCGGAGAATCGACCAGAATATCGCTGAGTTTTTCAGCTAATTGACTACCTTCAATACGGCCGAAACAGCGGGAGATAGCCAACAAAGCGTTATGTAATGCCGGTGTTGTCAATGCTCCCAGCAACAGATGTGCAGTGCGAATGCGCGGAGCATCAAACTGCAAAGCGCCACACAACCAGCCGCGCTCTACCAGCTCTTCCAACTGCATGGAGAAATCAATACCCGACATTGCTCTGGCAGGTAAACGTGTCAGCGCCCGTTGCACATCCTGTACCAGCTCCGTCGGCGGAATGGCGAAAAATGCCAGCACACGGTGCAAGTCTGAATCCGGCTGCTGCAACACTTGGTCCAGCCAGTGGACAATCTCAACATAAGGGTGGCCTTGGGCCCGGCAACTTTCCGTTCCCTGCGCCATAGCGCGATAGCTAAAATCGCTCAGTTTGCCGAACAACTTTTCGCGGCTGATAGTCATCATAAATAATTTGCCTTATGGATAAAAACGCGCGGGATTGAAGCGATAACCCCACAGTTCAGCTTTGGTGGTCTGCCCCAACCAACTCTCCCGCCCCAAGGCCAATCCGGCACCAAGACGCAACGTGGGACGCTGGGTGGCAGGTAGCATCAGATTGACATGCCATTGCATTGCTTCACCGACATAGCGACGGATCAGGTAAATCATCAGGTCCAACTGCGGATGGCCAGGTAAACAACGTTGATACGCTGAGAAATCCACGAGATTGAGCGTCAGGCTAAAATAGTGCTGTGCACTACAAACCCGGGCGCCGAGCACATTGCCACCATTGAGACAGCTGCCGTTCAATCGATTGCAATGTTCATTTTCGAGTGCCAGCCAGCCCCGAACCAATGGCGTCACCTCAGCACGCAGGTCAAACGCGGACAGCAATAGCCGGCGCAAACCCTGCTTACTACGGCGTTGCTCGATAAACTCCCCCGCAAGCCCACATTCCGGCGACAAATGGGGGGAGCCGACCAATGCGGACAGATAATCCTCAATGCAGCTTCCTTTGCGTGCCTGAGACCAACTGCGGTATAGCAACGTCATTAAGCGGTGGTTAAAAATATCGAGAAAGTGCACCAATGACGGGTCCTGATGGTTGTGCTTACGCGACAGTGCTTCTTCACTCAAGTGCAACGGCATCGGGGCGTTAGGACCAACCAAACCGAAAAATGTCACCTCCAGGCGCTCCAGCCCGTCACGGACTGGGGTTAGCTGCTTGACCACCGCAGGTTCGAACGCCAAAGAAACATGCTGCCCAAGACGAATGGGGTCATCCTGTAGGCGCCCAGAGCTGCCGAACGGCTGCGCCTGAGGAAAAGCCTGCTCTATCATGTTTAGCGCACTGAAAAAGTCATAGCGCCAAGGCTCCCGTCGTAACTCTGCCAACAGGTCTAGAGTATCGGGCACTGTCCGCTCCTTGCTCGCCATTGCTTCAACGTGCCGTGTTGTCGACCAACCAACCGTAACTCAGTAAAGCTATTCAGAGCGGCGTAGCGCACCAGAAATGCTTCCAGCATCGAGCCAAATAATACTACACCGGTCCCTTCATAAGCCGTTTCATCGAGTGTGAGCGTCAGTTGAACGCCACGCGCAAATACCAGCGGGCCGGGCCCGGCTATACGCCGGACGACGGCTTCACTGCGCAAAGCGCAAATCCCCTGCAGCCACCGTTTTCCGGTTTGATGACCGAGAGGGAGGTATAACGCCAACAAATCTCGCAGCGCCTTTGCTCCTACTTCGCCATCGGGCTCGGCCAGCGGTAAATAACCTCGCGATAGTTGATGTATTGCCCGTACAGCTTTTTCGCTTTGAGCTGGAGCAGGCAACGGATGCGATGGTCCACATAACAAACGTATCGCCCGAATCGGAGCATGAGCATCAGACACCAGATCGGTATTTCCCTTACCCAAAGCCATTAGCAATGGGAGACCTCCGTTGGAACAACTAGCTTCCACACCCAGTTGACACAATTCAGTATCTATGCCGGCATGCAGCGAAATAAACACCTCACTGCCGGCATAACCTGAATAGGTACCGCGCGCCCGACTACGCGGCCTTCGGCGTAGTTGATACTCCCCCACACTGGCATCATCACGCGCTAAAGGGCCATACATCGGCCGCAGTTCTCCCAACTTTCGGCCACGGGCGGTAAAGCCCTGTACCGATAACACCTGATGCAGTTGGTAATCCCGCGGGCGAGCACGGTCAACAATTAACGGATATTCGTGTGCATAGTGTTCGATCGGCACGCGGTCGCAACGCCTGGGGAACAAATTTGCTACCGGGACACAGAACAAGGCAAAAGCTTCCCGACTTAACGGCGTCGGCAACGCCAAAGATGATTGCAGTAAAATCAGTATTTCAAGGCTATCGCTGTTGCAAGCCCTGATGGAGGGTTGTAAACCGGTGATACGAACAAAACGGTACCCCTCAGGAAATGCGAAGAAATGCTTCAACAACGAATAATGCGAGCTTTGTTCATCCAACAGTCGCTCGTCCAGTAAACCGCCCGGGCGAAGGCAGGCAGCATCCAGATATTCCCCTGAACTTGGATCTTCACCGGAACGCACCAGCACGCCGGGGGAATGTGCCATCATTGCTTCATAAAGCGCCGACGAGCCAGCACCATCACGTAGAAACAAATCCAGCTCCGCCATCGCCAGAGAGCAAAAAGGCAGTCCATCGCAAGTACGTAACCTCATTCGGATCATCGAAGCGGCTTTCCCAGCAGCTTGATAGGCAGTACCCAACCAAGCCGCCGGCGCTGTGATTAACTCCGCATCCATCAGCTCAATTGGCCATAGTGTGGCTGACGTAAGGGTACTGAACTCACAATCCACCGCAGTGTCGCTACGCCCCCCAGCCTGGCGCAATGCGCTGCCGGCAGGCAGGGTATAACCTCCCTCTAAAGATCCCTCACCAACATCCGGCGTTAGCTGCACGATGGCAAAAGATGGCGTCGGAGCCAAGGCTTCGGGTTGCACCAATGCCAACAGACTCTCGGAGAAATTCGGGAACTCTGCCTCAAGCTGGAGCTGAATACGTGCGGTTAGAAACGCAACGCCTTCCAGCAAGCGCTCCACTGAAGGATCCGGCGCACCGCCCTCCCCCACGCCCAACCGCTCGGCAATCTTGGGGTAATCCAAGGCAAACTCACGACCTGCATCGCGTAAGAACTGTAATTCACGTTCATAATGATGCAGCATTCGCTCATCCATACACAGCGCCCATATAAAAGGGGGTAACCTGAACTTCGCCGCTATCGGTATTCCAGCGCGAGTTCAAACTGAAAGCGAATCGTTCATGCCGGTAATCTACTTCACCTTCAATAATAAAGTTCAGTGAAGTGCCGCTACGGTGGTCAATCTGGCTAAATCGCACCACCAGTCCCTGCTGATTAATGCGGGGTTCAAAGCGTAAAATCGAGAGCCGAATGCGCCGGGCCAGCCGCAACGTGTCAATGCCGGACATCGTTGTACCCGCCAGGTTGTCGACGCCGAAATTTACCACCGAGGCTGAGGCATAGGGATATTTATTCGTACGGCCTAAAACATCGAGCCCGGAGGAATTAAATAAGATCGCAAACCTGTCACGCAAATAATTAGCAACGTCAAAACTTAATCGACGATTATTCACATCCGTCAGACAATGAGAATCGGGCGTGTTAAACCTTTCCAGTAATGGCAATGAGCATCGAGTTATTAGCATGAAATTAAAACCATCAGAATAGGCAGGCGTAAAATTAACGCCCACCTTGTTATAATTAAGCTGGTGCGTGCTTCAAAAGATCCCATTTCTTACGTACTTCAGGCGTTTTGTCTTTGCCGGAATACTCGGTATAGGCGTATTCAGCTTTGACAAAGTTGATGCTAATATTCTCAACTGGTCGTCCACCACTGGATTTAGCCGAATAATAACTGATAATAGGCTCGCTGATTTTCAGCTCCATGAATATTTGGTTGGTATTGTCTTCACCCGCTGTTTGAATAAAGTGCACTGTCGCTTCACCCAGAGATTTTCCCGTCAGGGACTGGATGAAGAGATTAGGTGAGGCGATATCCCCATCCTTGCTCAATACCAATTCTGAAACAAAAGGTTGTCCAGTTTCACGCTCGCTGTTAGTCACATGGATATGACGCCCAGATGAAATTTGCATATCGTTAAATTCAATCCACCCTTCATGATCCTTTACTTTAGAGTTACCTTTAATTTCTGTTGAAAATTTCAATAAAATCACTATTTTCTCCTGGTTAATTAATAAAGTTCTATTTCATCAAGATGATGCCGAAGGCAATTTAGCGGTTAGTCGCAATGAAACTGTGAGTCCTTCCAACTGATAATGGGGTTGTAGGAAGAATTTCGAGCGGTAGTAACCCGGGTTTTGTTCATCCTCCACTACTACTACCTGTGCCCCCGCTAGCGGTTTTCGTGCTTTGTCCTCATCCGAGGCCGTCGCAGGGTTATATTCGACATATTGATTAATCCAGTTATTAAGCCAACTCTCCATCTGGTCGCGGGTTTTAAAGCTACCCACCTTATCGCGCACGATGCATTTCAAATAATGTGCAAAACGGCAGGTGGCGAATAAATAAGGCAAGCGGGCAGCCAGATTGGCATTGGCTGTGGACTGCGGATCGTCATACTCTTGTGGGCAATGCAACGACTGAGCACCGATAAACGCAGCATAGGTGCTGTTTTTTCGATAGATCAGAGGCATAAAACCACTTTTTGCCAGCTCCAGTTCGCGTCGATCGCTGATGGCGATCTCCGTTGGGCAAGTAGCATCCACCCCGCCATCAGCGGATGGGAAGGTATAAATAGGCAAGCCGTCGATAGCCCCACCAGACTCAACACCTCGAATTCGCGAGCACCAACCATAAACTTTGAAGGAACGGTTAATGTTCACGCCCATTGCATAGGCCGCATTAGCCCAGACAAAGTTCTCTGCCTTGCCTTCCGTTACCTCTTCAAAGTGGAAATCTTCGACGGGTGCAGTGCTGGCACCATAAGGGATACGCGCCAAAAATCGCGGTAACGTAAGACCAACATAACGTGAGTCTTCAGAGTCCCGGAAATCGCGCCAGGCAGCGTAATCCGGCGTCAGAAACAGCTTGCTGATTTCACGCGGATTGGCCAGCTCTTGCCAAGACTCCATCATCATCACCGCAGGGTCCGCCGCCGAGATCAGCGGCGCATGGGCAGCAGAGGCAATCTTGGCCAGTGCGCTCAACAACGCGACATCCTGCGGCGAGTTATCAAAATAGCAATCCGCGATCAGCACACCATAAGGTTCTCCACCGAACTGACCGTATTCCTGCTCATAGATCTTCTTGAACAACGGGCTCTGATCCCAGGCAACCCCCTTGTACTTGCGTAAGTCCAGATGCAGCTCTTTTTTCGATGCGTTGAAGAAACGGATTTTCTGCATATCATCGGTTTCAGTGTTACTCACCAGAAAATGCAGACCGCGCCAGGTGGATTCTAGCTGCACAAACTTTGGATGATGCAGAATGGCATTCACCTGAGCAGATAGCTTTTTATCAATTTCGGCAATCAACGACTCAATAGTGATCTGGGTATCTTCCACGATCAAATCGGTGTTCCGTAAAGCATACTGGGCCAAGGTTTGCACGGCACCTTCTACGGCGTTTTGTAACTGGACCGTCTTTGGC
Organism: Cedecea sp.; assembly: GCF_036500665.1. Classification (NCBI taxonomy): domain Bacteria; kingdom Pseudomonadati; phylum Pseudomonadota; class Gammaproteobacteria; order Enterobacterales; family Enterobacteriaceae; genus Cedecea; species Cedecea sp. The sequence goes on along the minus strand of NZ_DASYBS010000035.1, from coordinate 113,689 downwards.
CTGAATTCCCGTTTCAGCAGGCTGTTGAAGTCGTCCGGGCTCAACTGCAATTCAACTCCAGCTTGCTGGGAATTTTCTGCTTGTACGTTCATGGCATATCCCCTTCATCAGGATTTTTTTCCTGTTTCTCTTCAGCAGCACCTTTGGCGCCCAAAGCGGTCATCAGTTCGGCGTTGGCCAACAAGTCGGTTACCAGTTGCTCAGCACCGGTTTTGCCGTCCATATAGGTCATCAGGTTTGCCAAGCGATTACGAGCCTCCAGCAGTTCACGCAAAGGATCGACATTTCGTGCCACTGCACCCGGCGAAAAATCGTCCATTTGACGAATATCCAACTTGAGCGCCAACTCACCTTCCGCCGTCAACTCATTAGGTACACTGATGTCGATATAAGGATTTATAGCCCGCAGGCGATCGTCAAAATTGTCGACATCAATATCCAGGAAATTCCGCTCGGCGATAACCGGCAACTCGCCACGGTTATCACCGGAAAGATCGGCCATCACACCGTTAATGAACGGCAGCTGGACTTTTTTATCGTCGCCCTGAACGTCAACGTCGTATTCAATCTGTACCCGCGGGCCGCGATTACGCCCGATAAATTTTTGACCGTTATCATTTGTTGCCATGTACTCACCCTATTGGTTTAGTCATCAATTGTTGTCAGCCCGGCCAAGTTTTTAATGCCAGTAATACTTTCAGGCGTTAATTCACTAATGATTTGCAGAAAGTTCATATCGACCAGCTTCATTGCCCGGGCAATCAGCAGCGGTACCGGGCTGTTGGGCTCATGCGAATGGTAATAGTGGCAAACAGCATCCAGTGCCTGGATCACCTCCGCACGGTTACTGCACTCCCCAGACAGCGCCAGGCTAGAGTTGGTTTTTCTGTCGTCATTCGGCAGCAGCTCGGCGGCAGCCACTTGCGGCTTCACCTTCACGAAAGGTAAAAGCCGGGCCAACATACGTTGCAGCATCTGCTCCAATCCCTGCAGCGGCAGCCCCGCAACGATGCCGATTCGCTCGATGAGTGCAGCGTGAATGTGTCGTACTACATCCAGTATTTGCTGCAACGCCTCAACGGAACACTGAAATTCACCTACTTCGTCCGGGCCGGTAATACGTTGCAATCGTGCTATACATGCCTCTCGGAGCTCTTCGTCAACCGCCACTCCTGGAGCATCGTCCAGAGGGGAAAAACACAGCTCGCCGCCGATATCCGTAAGGGGCAACCGTTTAAGCTGGGCTGCGGCGGTTGCTGGCGCCGCTAAATAAGCCAGAGCGTTCAGCCTGATTAGCGGGTCATAACAGTCCTCCTCCAGCAACTGCGGATGCAGGTTTTCCCAACGCTGGTCGACCAGAAACTGAATCACCTGCAGACCTGAGAGAAAGCCGGCGAAACCATCTCTCATCAACCAGGCATAGCACTGGTACACCGCAGCACGCAGGTCCAAACCACGCATCAGTAACTGTTCACACTGTTCGGCAACCCAACGCCAATCAGTTTCTGGCGGTTGATAGACCTGCTCCCCATACTGCACTTCTTCCCCGCCTTCAATCGCTACCACTAGCGCAAGAAACTGCGGGTCGTATTCCAGATCGTCTCCTGCCTCGCATAAAGCGAGCTGGTGTAGTTGATTCTCTATATAAGTCATGGAGGGTTTTATTCCTTCGGGTTCTTCCACGCTACCGCCCTCCCTTATTGTCCGATGACGGATCTATATATAGAGATATAATAAAAACATGAAACATGAAACATGAAACATGAAACATGAAAAAATAATAAACCACCAGTAGAAAGCTAGACCAAATCAAATAAAATTAATGTCAGAAAACACCCTGAAGTTATGTAGGAAACTTCCCACGGGCACGCACTCGTCGTCACTCCTTACAAATAACTTAATCACGTAAGCCCGACCTTACATCAGGTAAGGCATCCACCCACAGAAAAAAACACCCCACTGATGGACTTAATTAAAATCAGGAGTATAAATAACAGTCAATACTATTTTCAAAATAAAAAGCAATACATAAGGACACATATGCATGCCACTTTTAGATAAAAATACATTTGAAAAATACCAATACGGAAGCAATCAATTATACTCGCAAAGATATAACGACCTATTGAGGTCAAGGTCTAGCGATGGGATATGCCTTGCCGCAGCTATAAACTTCGTTGAATTGGCATACTCGGGCAACACCATTGATTTAAATGGAAGCTATTACTCTTTCATTTGCAATGCTGAGGAATTAAACAGAAAGCAAGCAATATATATTTCATCGCACTCCAGCATGGGAGGGGATAGAAATTATTTAAAAGAAGAGTTATATAGAATAGTAAGGGGAAATATTTCAAACAGTTACAAATCAGATGTCAGTAGTTATTTTTCAATTGCTAATAACGCTGGAAATATAATTAGTGGAATACTAAATGAAGCAACGTCATATCCCTGCGGCGTCATAGCTGTCACGGATTCAATATCGCACCATGCTTTGGCCTACGCCTGTGACCGACATTATCTTTATTTATACGATCCCAATCATGGGATTATGCGATTCAGAAGGACGTTAGAGACAATGCTAAACCAAGCATTTTCGCGATATATCGGTCTGGAAAATGGTTGTGACATATCATTCATTGCACAAGCATATTGCAGAATTCCCGCAGATGTAACTGAACCTTCAAGTCATATCGCACAATCAAAATTATTTACAAAAAATAAAAGTGGGCACAAATAATAGAGTTTAAGCGTAAAAAACCACTTCCTGAGGAGATCAGATTTCTGAGAATATTATTTATGGTTAAAAAAACCTGATCTAGAGCATAATAAATAAAAGAATACATGGCAATACTTTCAATGCAAAAAAACATGTGATGAACTCATGTATAACACCATGTTTTTATTTACTTCTTATTTGTGGTGAGCAAGGTGGGATATTCCGGCGTGGGTTTTCTTCCGGCTAGAACCTTGCAGGTTCAATACCATCGCAGGGGGGGTTAAGGCTGAAAACAAAAGAGCCCAAAAGTATAATTCATCTTATATTATCCATAAGCAACATCCGAATAAAATCCGCCATCACAATGATTATTTAAAAATATCATCATTAAAGTTCATAAATAATTTAAATACTATTTTCTCCATGAGAAAATGCATACACACTAATTATAGTGTGTATGCACTCCCCTTTTTCATCAAAAATAGTTTACCCATCACCTAAAACTTAAAATAAGAATCTTCCTACAAAGCCAACAGACACCTCCTGCATTCAAACCATTAAATTACTGACATCATAAATGAATCATCATTAATGATGTGAATTTTTATAGAATGTTATATACATTCTTACAACAAGTAGAGCGCGTCATGATCCACAATATAAAAATCAACACTGGGATATGTATCATGAAACATAAATATGCCTGGCAACAGGTTGTTCTCCATTGGCTTTCAGCTGTTATTATTATTTGGGCCACCTTCAGCGGTTTTTATGTCGCCATGTTTGACGTCTCGGCGGGCATCAAGGATTGGGTGGGTTTTTTTAACGTCTCGCTGACGGCGGTATTTATCCCGTTCTTTGCCTTACGGGTGTGGTATTTACTCAGATTGGGCAAGCCGACTCATGAGCAGCCCCTCACCCTTGCCAACCGCGCCGCCGATATCGCTCATCTACTGCTGTATATCAACATCGCCGTGGTGCTGATCAGTGGCGTGCTGATGATGGAACGAGACATCAACATATTCAACCTGCTGACTATCCCGCAACCTATCAACAATCTGGCTGTCACCCAACAGTTCAACATCATCCATATAATCTCCTGTATTAGCCTCGCGGGTCTGGTATTGCTGCATGTACTTGCGGTAATTAAACATGAGGTTTGTGGCAACCGGATCCTTCGAAAAATGTGGCTGTAGCCCTTCATTTTATCCCCCCAGATAGAGGTCAAAGTTACATCTGGGGAAAAAGGCTCTCACAGTCCTTACCGTCCAAATAAACCAAACTCACATGCCTGTTAAGTTAATTTTTAACCTTATTTCCTTGCATGCGATCAGAAACTTCCTACATGCCGCCAAGACAGTGCCGACTCCCTTCCCCTGCCCGTAACCGTTAAGATCCTATCAGCACTAAGCACTTATTTAATGCGATTAAGGAAGCCTGACATGTTAACCCGCGAACAATGCAGAGAAATTATCGACGCCGACTTACTGCCTTGTCGAGAGGCCTTTACTCTGGATTGTCGGATTAACAGGCTGACTTTGCATTCTCGCGGCGTTACCTTAACCTTGACTGAACCGCAAAAACGGCTGCTGGTCTGCCTGGTTAAGGGAATTAATTGCAAGCGCCAGATCATCAATATTGTCTGGTACGAAAATCATCGGCGTATAAGTGACAACAATTATCACCAGTTAGTGTTTCAGCTGCGTGCCTTATTGAAGCAGCATCAGTTGCCCGCACAACTCGTACTAACTGTGCCGTACTACGGTCTGAAATTAAACGAACCCCTGCTAAGCGCCATGCAGCCTTCGATAGCGCCCACCCCCACCGCGACGCCGACGCGCATGGGGAATAATAACTACGGTGAAACTGGCGAGGCTTCATCCTCGCTCCTCGCACGCCTGATGAACTTCGGGCGTTCTTTTTTCTTTATTTTCTTGCTTGTACTGGTCTGACACATGAAAGGGCCATTTTCCGTGTTTCCTTATACTCCTGCGCAATTACTTTGCCCAGTCGCGTCGCTGATACTCTTGGTTGCCCTAGGTTTTCGTCTGCTCGCATTGTGGCCTCAGCCTGAAATGCGAATCCGACCCTTGTCCGTCTCAATATCACCTGAGTTTCCCCAACTGGACACCACTGCCCTTGAAAAACTGACACTATTTCGCCCCCCCGAAGCCAAGGGTCCGGCAGCTTTTCGCATCGGCGCCATCGACGAAAATTCCCCGTTACTGCGAAATGCACCGCCCAGCACACTGAATGCACGGTTGGTTGGCGCGCTCAGCGGTCCGCATGGTATTGCGATAGTGGAACGCGCCAGCCGCCAAGGCAGCTATAGTCGCGGCGATGCACTCACCGACCAAGTCAACCTGGTCCGTATATTCAACGACCGTATTGTTATCAGCCACCGGGGGCAGTATGAAGCCCTGCTGCTGGACTGACCCAGCCGCTCGCGGCGCCGAACTGAAGACTGATTATGACCCGATATATCACGCCCACACACCGCCACCGCAGCGCCACTCTGCTATTGCTCTGCGCATTGTGCCTGCCCGTCACCGGCTGGGCTGAAGATAGCAGTTATTATTCCGCCAGTTTTAGAAATACCGATATTCACGAGTTCATTAACACTGTCAGCAAAAACCTGCATAAAACAGTGATCATCGACCCGGCAGTGAAAGGCAATATCAGTGTGCGCAGCTACGAAGAGTTAGATGATGAACAATATTATCAATTTTTCCTCAGCGTGCTGGATGTCTACGGGTTCGCCGTAGTCGACATGCAAAACGGCGTATTAAAAGTGCTACCAGCCAAGAGTGCCAGAGGTGCGGCCATCCCACTTATCGATGGAGAGCATCCGGCCGTCGGCGATGAGGTGGTGATGCGTGTAGTGCCACTACACAACGTAACCGCTAAAGAATTGGCACCACTTCTGCAGCAGCTTAATGACGCAGCAGTCGGCAGTGTTGTGCATTACGACCCATCCAACGTACTGCTTATCACTGGTCGTGCTGCTGTAGTCAATCAGCTGATGGCCATCGTCGAAAACGTCGATCGTGCCGGCGATCATCGAGTGGAAACCATCAAACTCGAGCATGCCTCTGCAAGCGAAGTGGCTCGCATGATCAGTGCGCTGCATAAAGACGAGGGCAAATCGGCAGGCGGGCGCCCTAAAGCCAGCATTGTCGCTGACGAGAGAACCAATTCTGTGTTGATCAGCGGCGAAGAAAAAGCGAGTCAACGGCTGATCGAAACCGTGCTGCAGTTGGATGATGAAGGCCAAAACCGTGGCAACACCAAGGTGATTTACCTGAAATACGCCAAGGCACAAAGCCTACTGGAAGTACTGAACGGTGTCAGTGGCTCGTTGCAGGAGGGCCAAAGCCAGCCGACCGGTGGCACAGGTATCCCCAACGTGGCAATGCTGAAAAATGTGGTGATTAAAGCAGACCAACAAACCAACGCGTTAATCATCAACGCCGCACCGGATCTGTTACGTGATCTGGAGCAGGTGATCGCTCAGCTGGACATTCGCCGTGCACAGGTATTGGTGGAAGCCATTATCGTTGAGGTACAGGATGCCGATGGTATGAGCCTCGGCGTACAGTGGTTCAACAAATACGGAGGGGGCACCAACTTCCCAGAAACTGGCGCATCGATAACGGGCATACAGCCCGGCGGCATCGGGGAAGCGGTAGGGAAAGTTAGCGGGCTGGCCGCCGGTTTTTATCATGGCAACTGGACTGGGTTATTTACGGCCCTGCAAACCACCGGGCGCAATAATATCCTTGCAACACCAAGCATCGTCACCCTTGACAACATGGAGGCCGAATTCAACGTCGGTCAGGACGTACCGATCCTCAGTGGTTCACAAACTACCAGCGGTGACAATGTGTTTAACACCGTTGAACGCAAAAGCGTTGGCATCAAACTCAAAGTGAAACCGCAGATTAACCAAGGTGACTCAGTATTGCTGGAGATCGAGCAAGAAGTCTCAAGCGTTGATGCCCAAGCCGGCAACAACACCCTCGGCCCGACGTTCAACACTCGCACGGTGCGCAACGCGGTATTGGTCGGTAGCAACAACACCGTGGTAGTCGGCGGCTTGCTCGATACCAGCCACAACGATCAGAACAGCAAAGTACCGGTGCTTGGCAGCATTCCTATTATTGGCAATCTGTTCAGCGCCAAATCGGAAAAAACCACCAAACGCAACCTGATGTTATTCATCCGCCCAACCATCATTCGTGAACAGGGTGACTATGGTCGAGTGAGTGACGCCGGGCTGGAGAAATTCAATCGCCAACAAGCCAGCGGGGAAGCGAATAAACAGCTGAAAACGGCGTTGTCCGAACAGTTGATTTTGCCACAGAACACTCATGCGCTGCGGGACATCCAGCGCGATATCAACGCATTTTACGGCAAGGGATAATCATGGAAGCACAACCATTGCCCTTCGCCTGGGCGAAGCAGCAAGGTGTACTGTACCGTTGCCAGGAACAACAACATCAACTGCTATTTCGCACCGGAACCAGCGTACAGGCCTTACTGGAGGCGCGGCGTGTCTTGCCGCCTTGCACATTGGTAAAACTGGATGGCGATGCTTTCGAGCAGGCACTACTGAACCATTATCAACAAGGTTCTGACCGAGCGCGGCAGATGATGGAAGACTTGGGTAATGAAGTGGATTTCTATCACCTGGTAGACAATCTGCCAAAAGACGGCGATTTACTGGCAGACAACGATGATGCGCCAATCATACGCATGATCAACGCCATGCTCGCCGAGGCAGTTAAGGAAGGTGCTTCCGACATCCATATCGAACCGTTTGAGCGCAGCCTGACGATTAGATTCCGCATCGATGGCGTGCTGCGACCGATCCTGAGCCCACAGCGCCAACTGGCACCGGTGCTGGTATCGCGCATCAAAGTGATGGCGAAATTGGATATCGCTGAAAAACGCCTGCCGCAGGACGGTCGTATTGCTCTGCGGATCGGCGGCCGGGCCATCGATGTGCGTGTCTCCACCCTACCTGCCAGCCATGGTGAGCGTGTGGTGCTACGCCTGTTGGACAAAAACGCCGTAAAACTGGACTTTACCCATCTAGGTCTGAATGATGCCAAACGCCAGACTCTGGGACAGCTCATCAGCAATCCACACGGCATTATTTTGGTCACCGGCCCAACCGGATCGGGGAAAAGCACTACCTTATATGCCGCTCTGAATCAGCTTAACTGCCAAGAGCGTAACATTATGACAGTGGAGGACCCGGTCGAATACGAACTTGAAGGCATCGGTCAGACCCAGGTCAATCCGAAGGTCGACATGACTTTTGCCCGCGGGCTACGCGCTATTTTACGGCAAGATCCTGACGTAGTGATGATCGGTGAAATTCGCGACAGCGAAACCGCGCAGATCGCCGTACAAGCCTCGCTCACCGGTCATCTGGTGCTCTCAACACTGCATACAAACAGCGCGCTCGGCGCAGTGGGCCGCCTACGCGACATGGGAATCGAACCATTTCTGCTGGCCAGTTCGTTGATCGGTGTGATTGCCCAGCGTCTTGTTCGTACGCTGTGCAATCATTGCCGCCAATCAGTAACGCCAGACAATGCATTGCAGCAACATTCCTGTTTGGCAGTGTTGCCGCAGCTACCGACACACCTTTACCAGCCAGTCGGTTGCGAACACTGCAATTATAGCGGTTACCGCGGCCGCACTGGCATCCATGAGTTATTGTTGGTAGACGATACGCTACGGCAAGCGATCGCTAGCGGTACCAACGAAACAGACCTTGAAACGATTGCTCGACAACACAGTCAGGGGTTGCGCCATGACGGGCTGGAAAAAGTACTCAACGGGCAAACTTCTCTGGAAGAAGTACTTCGCGTCACCCGGGATAACTGACGATGAACATCTACCGCTATCGTGCCAGCGACCCCCAGGGAAAAACCCAGCGTGGCGAAATCCATGCCGAATCGGTGCGCGCGGCACGTCAGCAACTGCGTGAGCGGCAATTGCAGGTACTGCGTATCGTTCCGTCGACACGAGCTCCACGTGGCACCCTGCGTGCTCAAGATTTGGTGCTAATCACTCGTCAGTTGGCGACACTGGTTAGTGCTGCATTACCACTGGAAGAAGCCCTTTACGCGCTGGTACAGCAATGTGAAAAACCCGCACAAGCTCGCCTACTGATACAGGTACGCAACAAGGTCCTTGAGGGCGCCTCACTGGCGGAGGCATTTGGTGCCTTCCCTCGCATTTTCAGCCCCCTGTTTCGCGCAAGTATCGCTGCCGGAGAGGCCTCTGGTCATCTCTCGGTGGTACTCACACGGTTGGCAGACCACTGTGAGCAGACACAGCATTTGAAAAGCAAACTGACGCAGGCGTTGGTTTATCCCTTGACACTAACTTTGGTCGCTATCGGCGTGATCACCATTCTGTTGTCGGCGGTGGTGCCTAAGGTCGTCGAACAGTTTGTCCATCAGCAGCAAATATTGCCTCTGAGCACCCGGTTATTGATGAGCGTCAGCGACTCCGTACGCAGCTATGGACTCTGGACTATGTTACTGGTGCTACTGGTCGCGCTGGTTTTCCAATATTGGCTTCGCTCTCCAAAAAACAAGTTACGTTGTCATTGTTTTTTGCTGCGCCTGCCAGTGATTGGCCGCATAGCTCTTGGGTTGAACATCGCCCGCTATGCACGCACGCTGAGTATGCTCAACGCCAGCGCAGTGCCTCTGCTGGAAGCGATGCACATCAGTGCCGCCGTACTGACAAACAACCACATGCGCTTACAGCTGCAGATGGCCGCCGAGCGTGTACGGGAAGGCAGCAGTCTTACCGTAGCACTGGAAAATACCCAGCTGCTGTCCCCGATAATACGCCACATGATCGCCTGCGGCGAAAGCAGCGGTGAACTAGATAGCATGCTGGGTCGTGCCGCCGATATTCAGGATCGTGCTTTTGCCAGCCAGATGACGCTGGCAATCAGTCTGTTTGAACCCATGCTGGTGATCAGCATGGCAGGCGTGGTGTTGTTCATTATTCTGGCGATCCTGCAACCTATTCTGCAACTCAACAGCCTCATGGCGTAGACCTCTGGCTGGATATAAGGAAATCACAACATGCAACACACAACGCGCCAGCGCGGCTTCACTCTGCTGGAAATCATGGTTGTTATCGTCATTTTGGGCATTCTCGCCAGCCTGACAATTCCCAGCCTAATGAGCAACAAAGATCGGGCTGATCGGCAAAAAGCCATCAGCGATATTGTCACCCTGGAAAATGCGCTGGATATGTATCGCCTGGATAATGGCCGCTATCCCACAACTGAGCAGGGCGTTAGTGCACTGGTTAGCAAGCCACAGTTGGCACCCGTCCCTGCCCATTATCGTACCGATGGTTACGTTCGCCGCCTACCACAGGATCCCTGGGGCAATGACTATCGGATAATCAGTCCTGGTCTGCAGGGTACCATCGATGTGTTTTCCAGTGGCCCGGACGGAGAAGCCGGTACGGATGATGACATAGGTAACTGGACACTGGAGGGCAATGTCAGGTGAAGAGGGGAAACATCAGAGGCTTCAGCCTACTGGAAATTATGTTGGTATTGGTGTTGCTCGGAGGGCTGGCCACACTGGTGATCGGTTCGCTACCCGGAGACCCTCCGTTGAAACGGCATGAAGAGCAACTCAGTACCCAACTGCGATGGGCCGCAGAACGCGCAGTGCAAGAAGGACAAGTCTACGGCGTGGCAGTGGCTGCACGCGAATGGCAATTGGTGAGGCTGGTACGTGCACCGAACGGTGAGCACGACAGCTATTATTGGCCTGGGCATTACTGGCAACCGGTTGCCATCGGCAATAAACCGCCAAAATCTACCCTATTACCTGAAGGCATCAGCCTTAGGTTGATGATCGAAGAACATCAACCCCCCCTCAGAACCACCTTGCATGAGCAAGGCCTAGAGCCGCAAGTACTGTTGATGCCAGGAGGTGAAGTGAATCGTTTTGAACTACAACTGCTGGCTGAAAATCAGGCCCCACGAACCCTTAACTTAACATCGGAACCCTCCCGTTGAACTGTCGCGGGATGACGCTACTGGAAGTGATGGTCGCACTTGCCATTCTGGCATTGGCTGGACTGGCTGTAATGAAAACCAGTGGCGAACAGGTACGCAATCTTACACGACTGGAACAAAAACAGTTTGCTGCATGGGTAGCTGAGAATCAGCTGACACAACTGCGACTGCAGCGAACCTGGCCGGCGGAAAGCTGGCACCAGGGTAGCTCAACCATGGCCGGGCAGGAATGGCAATGGCGCTGGCGTGGCGTCGCGACCTCCGCTCCGGCACTCCGTGCGGTGGAAATAGAAGTTCGGCTGACAGCCGATGACTCACCGGCGCTGGCGCAACTGCGTGGCTACCAGGTGCGACGATGAGGACGGATGCTCAGCGGGGATTCACCCTGCTTGAAATGCTGATAGCCACCGCATTACTGGCGCTAATCGGCCTCATCGGCTTTCAAATCCTGCAGGGAGTATTGCGCAGCAGTGAAATAAGTCGGCAACACGCAGGACGATTGGCCGAAGCGCAACGCGCGTTCGGCCTGCTGGAACAAGATATTAGCCAGGCAATGAAACCACCCATCGCCACCGATCACCGCCAACAATTGAACAGTACCGCATTAGCATTACCTGGAGGAAATCAACAACTGCGGCTGCTGCGTCGCAACTGGCTCAACCCCGGTGGCTATCTGCCGCGTTCCACACTGGAACAGGTACAGTGGCTGGTAATCGATGAACGCCTGCAACGACGCAGCTTTGGTTTTCCTGTACAAACCACAGCGCAACTCAGCACGTCTTTTCCTTCAGTAACCGACATGCGTCTACGCTATTGGCTCAACGATCGTTGGCTGGAAAACTGGTTTGCCGCTTATGCGTTACCGCAGGCGATAGAAGTCACATTGAACATGCCCGGTTATGGCGCATTGCAGCGGATCTTTTTCATCACGGAGGAACCATGAAACAACGCGGCATGGCACTGTTGATCGTGCTGCTGATAGTAGCAACCATGGCAGCAGTGGCAGTTAACACGCAGGAATACTGGCAGCGCGCGCTCAGCCGGGCAGAAGGCCAGCTGTTTCGTCAGCAGGCGAAATGGACGCTGTTGGGGGCAGAAGAGTGGGTACGGCTGCAACTGTTGGATACTTTGCCAATCGAGCGTATACACCTAGGTCAACCTTGGGCACGTACAGAGCAGCATTTTCAGTTGGATGACATCACCGTACATTATCAATTGCGGGACAACCAGGCCTGCTTCAACCTGAACGCCGTCAGCCCCCCCCGGATCAGTCCGCCGTCAGCCGACGATGAGTCAGTCGTCTCTCAGGCGCCGCTACCTCAACGGGTATTCACCCAATTACTGATGAATCAGGCCATGAACGATACGCAGGCGAAGGCCCTGACGGCAGCACTGGCGGTGGCTACGCCACTGCAAGACAGCAGCCAACTGCGCGCCTTGCCCGGTGTTGAGCGCGAACTGTGGTTGCGCTTGCGACCACTGACTTGCGTTCAGCCACACAACCGGCTACGCATCAATATCAACACGCTACAAGGCACTGTGGGTATTGAACTGCTCACTGCATTAATGCAAGGCCACTTTTCACGCCGTCAGGCCGAAAACCGTTTAGCCACGCGTCCTGCCACCGGGTGGCCCAGCGTCGAGGCGCTAGCTGGGGAGCATCTGAACAACACAGCGACGAAGGCGTTTGCTGAATTGCAAAGCTTGGTCACCCTGAGCAGCGATGATATGGAATTGTTGCTGTGGACGGAGCAACAGCAACGCAGCTATCAATTACGCAGCCGCTTGACGCGTACCGAGCAGGGTTTTCGCGTCACGGAGCGCCGCTACGGCGGCTATGAGTAACAGAGACAACCGCGATGAAAAAGAAACGACTAGCACAAATCCTGATCCGTATTCCCCCCGAGGCGGGCTCCCCTTGGCGCTGGCGCTACCATCCAACGCAAGGCGAGCCACTGGAGGGGGAATTTTCTGACAGCAGTCTCACACATAACCTGCCTGCCGATAATGTTGAGCTTATTCTGCTGTTGCCGGCCACACACGTTCTGTTTCGTCAGGTGAACTTCAGCGGTAAAGTGCGCCGCCATGGGCCGCAAGCCCTGTTGTGGCAATTGGAGGATTTCACTCTCAGCGACATCGAGCAACTTCATCTGACACTACTCGACCGTCAAGGTGAACGCTATGCGCTGGCAGCAGTGGATAAAATACGGCTTAAGCAGTGGCTGACAAAGCTAAGTACCTGGGGCCTTCGACCACAGCGCGCTCTGCCTGATGTATTAGCGTTACCCGTTGGTTCGGCCGTCATGCTAGGTCGTGAGTGGTTGATACGCAACGGAGAACATGAGGGATTTATTGCCGCTGAACACGAGTTGACGCTGCTCCCGCTCCCCCAACCGATAGTCTGTCATAGTCCCTGCCCCGTGGCTTGCGCCGCATGGCTTCAGGGCACGCAGCAAGCACCTCTGGCGTTGTTGATGCAGGGTGCAACACAATGCCACTGTAACCTTTTACAAGGAGAGTTCGCCATTCGCCAGGACCTGCCGGCAGTAAAATGGCGTTACCTGTCGCTGGCGTTGGCAGTGTGCTGGTTGTTGTCTTTCGTTGTTGAACCGCTTCTTGCAGGATGGCAGGCGCAGCGTCACACCGAGCGGCTTCAACAACAGGGTGTTGCATTTTACCAACGTTATTTTACAGATGCGCCGTCCCCAACACAGACTCGCCGCCAACTGACGCAGCACATCGCCAAATTACAGGCTGAATTACCGAAACCCAGTCTGCTGGCACTACTGGCACAAAGCCACAACCTCCTCAACGCCTTGCCTGAACCACAGGCGCTAAATTGGGATGGAGAACTGTTGACACTAACGCTGCCCATATCGGAGGCTAAACTGCTACCGTTATTGGAACAACACCGCCAAACGGCGGTAAGCCTGATTACCCGGTCAGATGCTGCTGATATCACTCTGCTGACAATGAGCTGGGAGCCATCATGATCGAAAACCTCACCCAACGCTGGCGGCGCTGCGGCCAACGCGAGCAATGGCTTTTGATGCTTTGCGCCGCGGTACTGTTGTTATTTTTCTCACAGCATTTACTGCTATCGCCACTATATAATTGGCGACAACAGCAACAACAAGGGCTGGAACAGGCACAGCGCGACCTGCAATGGATACAGAGTCAACAATCCCGTATCGAAACGCTGCAACAGCAACCGACTCCCCCCCCCACCGAAGCACTACCGTCGCTGCTTCAGCGCAGCGCAAGTGAGATGAACGTACCATTTTCTCTCGCGAAAAATGGCGTTCTGACGTTACCGCCACAGCCATTTTCTCCGCTGTTGGCCTGGTTGGCACAGCTGGAGCTGCGTGATGGCATGCAGGTCCGTCGATTGTCGTTGCAGATGGGGCAAAGCGGTCAGCTCACAGGAGAATTGGAGTTTAAACATGATTGATGAACTCGTATGGCAGCATTGGCTATGGTTGACGCTGCTGGCGCTGAGCATCGGCAGCCTACTGAATGTAGTGGTATATCGCCTGCCACTGATGCTTCAGCAACCTGACGCACAACGCTTCACTCTCTGGGTACCGCGCTCGCACTGCCCAGAATGCCGCACGCCGATCGGCTGGCGCGATAATATTCCGCTAGCCAGTTGGCTGCTGTTACGCGGTCTCTGCCGCCATTGCCAGACAACCATTTCCCGACGCTACCCACTCACTGAGCTGAGTGCGTTGCTGTTAACTTACATCGCCGCTTGGCTGCTTCCTCCTGGTCCGGTCCTGTTCGGGGCATTAGTCCTGGGCTGGATGCTACTGGCACTGGCGTTGATCGACTACGACTATCAACTACTGCCGGATAACCTGACGTTACCCTTACTGTGGCTGGGATTACTGTTTCAACTTTGTGGCGGTACGGTGGCTCTGGTAGACGCAGTGATCGGCGCAATGGTCGGCTATCTCTGTCTGTGGCTGCTGTACTGGGCTTTCCGGTTAGCGACTGGGCGGGAGACGCTCGGCTATGGGGATTTCAAACTACTGGCAGCATTGGGAGCTTGGCTGGGTTGGATGGCACTACCAGGTTTGCTGTTGCTGGCGGCACTGGCGGGGATCACAGTCACATTGCTGGCACGATTGTTCTTTCAACGACCACTCGATGCTCCTCTGCCGTTTGGACCACTGCTGGCGCTGACCGGCTGGGCCAGTTTTTTGCAACAAGCAGCCGCTATCTAATCCCTGAGCGATCCTCATTGCGGGCTAAGGTCATCGATCAGGCTTCTTATCAGTCTGCCATGGAGTTTGCTTAGGTTTGACAGTATCGAATCCCTCACGTGTTCGGAGAAATCAACTGGCAAGGTTTCAGTTACCGTTTCAATGGCTCTGGGCACGTTGTATGCAAAATAACATAAGATCTCCTCCATCTGATGTTCAGCAAAGTTCACCTCTTTAGCCGTAGCCAAAAAGTGACGAGGATAGAGAGTATTAACCTCGTTTTTCCTGCCCTTACTCGCTTTCAGGCTCATCGCTAATTTGAGTTCACTCACATGCAACCCTCTCCCCCCCAGAACCGGAAAGGCTGAAAGGATATCGTAGAAGGGCGTTAATCTATAGCTGCCGCCTGCCTGAAGGAAAATAGAAAAATTTTTAGCATGTCCATCCGTCGCTCCCAACAGCCATTGGAAAACCTGAAATTTCATAAAGTCGTAGCGATCCTTTAACGCTTCGCTGGAACCAAGCAAAAATGCCATAACCTGAGGAATGCCTGGCCCCCCATTCGATTCATACTTAACTGAGGACGAGAGACCAAATGCCTGACAGAGATCTTCCTGTGGCAAGCGAAGCAATACAGAGTGCTGACGAGCCCACCTCCGGTCAAAACGTTCTACTGCCAGTGCCCTGATTCTGTCCGTTCTGATGATTTCCGTATTGGGCACGTCGAAGCCCAACTCCCGGGCTAGCGCCAGACATAAATATTCATTGTCTACACTTTCACTCAAATCCAGAGTGGCATTAGGTTGTTTTATTTCACCGATAGGCAGTTTAATGATGTGACTCGTAGGCGTCATCCCTTTGGGTATGTACCAGCCTTTATCCATCTTTAAAAGCGCCGTTTTTTCCTGCGCACCAGCAACCGATATTCTGAAGTCATTTTCCTCGACAATCATACCGAGTGGGATATCTGCTTGATAAGCTGTCAGCAATCTTTCCAACTTTGCTGCATCCAACAGTTCCCATTCGAGCACTTGAATGCCAGCATCTTCACCGGGAAGAAGCAATGTCACCGCACCGACGCTGTCTCGTCCTATTTCTGCCAGAAGATCGAATGGTTGTTTAGATCTGGCGTGATACCTTTTAACAATACGGTCCCGAACTTTCGGACTATCCGGCAGCAGATTATCAAAGTAGTTAAACACCGCATCAGAATTGATATTTCCATACTGCAAGGGCAAAGAGAGTGAAAGCGGCCTGGATCGCGCATTTTGTATCCAGCTGTCATCATATCTGAACGTATGGGCGCCGTTGGCCTGCTTGCTCAATTCACCGATAAGTTCGGTGTTCATCCATACCACTAACTTTGCCATTACCAGTCCAGATCATCCTGTGGGTTATCTTCTGTTGCAGTAGCTACCGTGTCGTTTTTTCTGAGGATCACCATGTTCATCTCAAGAGACTGCAACAATTTAAACAACGTCGAAAGGGTTGTTTTATCAGGGGAGTTTTCAAAGTTGGAAATCGTTGCCTGTTTAATGCCGACCCGACTTGCCAGTTCGCTTTGCGTCCAGCCGTTCTGCTGCCTGATCAGTTTTAAATGGTTGGCCAACTGAACCGGGCTGTATATTTTGGGTGAATTTGTCAGGTTTCCTCCAGATCAGACGCCATTTTTCAAATGGGTGATAATTATCCCCTTATAAGGATAAGACCATTGTTATCCTCACAAGGGGATAACAATAAAATTATACCCTTGTGAGGATATTGTCAACTCAATGCATATATACCAATTCGTCCCTTTCTTCTGGCCAACGTGACTCTTCCCTGGGCCGAAGTCTGCCGAGCAACTAAATCTTTGAACGTCATAATCCACATTGCGAAATAAAGAGCAATATCCCTGCAGGGGGATACATATCGTGATATCCCTACTGAGGGATAATAATGTCGGGAAGGCAAATAAAGTGGAGCAATCAGAGCTGGACACTGACAATAAATTCGTTTTATCAGAACAAGACGAAGTGCCTTGTCCTGTGGGCCGGTGTGGATCTCAATCCACAGAGTCATGTTCCGACTGTGCTGCGGCGACAAAGCGGGCGGTACTGCGGTTCAATGCTGCGCACTTATCCTGCATCGGCGTACTATCCTGCATCAACGCCTGATAGCGTGCCTGAGCACGCGCCGGCAACTGTTGGTATTCCGGCGTATGGATATCCCAACCCCGCTGTTGTGCAATGTGAATCGCTGTACGCTGCAGCTTAACATCATCAGGAATATCAGTACGTGCGCAATTTTGCCGCAAGAAGTAACCCCCAGCCAATACAGCGGAAAGCTGTTCGACCTGGGTGGCCGGTACCGGTTGAGGTTGGCGCTCCCTCTGCTGGCACCCCGTTAACAACAGCATGGTCACCATCCCGGCAGTGAATGAACGAATAGCACTTTGCATAAAACATTACCCAAAAAGAAAAAAACCAAGATCCCATAATCTTAGGTGAGCCTATGGCAAGTGACAAGATTCTGTCAGGGCTTTAAGACCGTTTAAGCCCCATTCGGCCTTACTCCAATTCTAACGCCTTAATTTACCAATAATTAAGGTCAATTAAGTACCGCTTTAAGCCATGGTTTGCCTAGTCTGATTACGGAGCTGGCCCGGTTGCCAGCCCAGTGGTAATTGACTTTTATCGACACCATCGAAAAGGAATCAGATAACAATGAGACTGAGCAAGGTTATGTTGGCTATCGCGGCAATTACTGCCAGCGGCGGCGCTTTCGCACACGGCTATATTGAGAAGCCTGAATCGCGTAACTACTTGTGCCAACTAGGGCAGAATACCGACTGCGGCCAGGCACAGTACGAACCGCAAAGCATCGGCGAAGGCCCTGACGGCTTCCCGGCGGCAGGCCCACGCAACGGTGAACTGGCCAGCGGTAGCGGCGGCACCAACTGGATGGGTGTCAAGCTGAACGAACAGACTGTCGATCGCTGGGCCAAGCGTAAAATGCAGGCTGGCCCGAACCAGTTCACTTGGAACTTCAAAGCGGCACACCCCATTGCCGACTTCAAATACTACATCACCAAAGAGAACTGGAACCCGAACCAGCCAATCACCCGTGACTCACTGGAACTGACACCGTTCTGTGTGATCCCCGGTGGACCAGCGTCTACCACCGGCAGCACCACTCACAGCTGCGACGTACCAGAACGCAACGGCTACCACGTAATTTACGGTGCATGGGACGTTTCCGACACTGCTGCCACCTTCTACAACATGATTGACGTAGAATTTGAAGAAAACAATGAAGGTGTACCTTCACCCTGGAGCAACATCATAGGTGGCATCACACCGACTATTGATTTGTTGCCGGGCTCGAGCGTTAAAACCCGAGTGTTCGACGCAAACGGCGAGCGTCCGGACTTGTCCACCGGCATCCAGATCAACTCCATAGCACAAGGTGAGAAAAGCCTTTGGGCGCATGCACTGGCCAGCAAAATCAACCAGCAGCAGGATAATCTGCGCGCAGGACGTAAAGGCACTAACGGCGAGGTGACCGCCACCTACGGCAACAATACTCTTTACACTAAAGCTGACAGCGGTCTGGTACGAGTTGAGATCGAAGTAACGCCTGCCGAAGAAGGCAGCGTTGGCAGCTTCAGCGTAACCGGTTTACAAGAAAGCTACACCCTGATTGATAATGCAGTAACTATCGACTTTGAGCTGGCAGCTCAAGGTAAGCTCGCGCTGGAAGGCAAAGTTTTCGACGCTGATAACAATGCCAAGGGGCACTTCAGTGGCACATTGGAAAACGCCGCCCAGGGCTTCAGCGTCGCACTGAATGATGCCGGCACCGGCAAGCACACTATGGTGATCACCGGTACCAACGATCAGGGCCAGAGCGTACAGGAAAGCTTCGAGTTCAGCCTGCGTGCTGAAAGCGGTGGCGGTGACTACGAGTTCGTCTATCCGGAAGGTCAAGGAAACTATAAGGCAGGTACGGTAGTGTTGCAGTCCAAGACCGACAAAACCTACGAATGCAAACCATTCCCTTATAGCGGCTGGTGCAACATTGCTGCACACCACTATGAGCCAGGTGTAGGCTCCAATTGGCAGGATGCCTGGACCGAGAAATAATCGACCAGCATCAATCCATTAAGCTAAATCGCGTGGCTTTGGGTGAGTCGCCACGCGATTTTTATCTCACCCTATACTTCCCTCAGAGAGCCTATGCCCGATACGCCTATTTTCACGCAACGCGTAGCTTTGTTAGCGCTACTGTCACGCCTGCATTTTTACCTCGGTCTGTTTATTGGGCCATTTATTCTGTTGGCTGCCCTCAGCGGCACTCTGTATGTTCTGACTCCACAGCTGGAAAGTCGTTTATACGCCCATCTGATCTTCACCAATGCTCAGGGCACGCACCATTCGCTTGAGCAACAAATTTACGCTGCTCAACGGATCGTTGGTTTCCAAACACCTTTAGTCGCCGTACGCCCTGCATCGAGCAACGAACATAGCACACGAGTCATGTTCAGCGATCCAACGTTGAACCCGGGTGAAAACCGCGCTCTGTTCATCAATCCGGTATCGCTGGAAGTATTGGGTGAATCGACGGTTTATGGGACCAGCGGGATCCTGCCGTTACGGATGAACATCAGCTACTTGCATAGTGGCGCGCTGTTTGGCACGTTTGGCCGCTATTACAGTGAACTCGCTGCTTCCTGGTTATGGCTGGCCGCATTGGGAGGATTAGCGCTGTGGGCGACACGAAAACAACAAAATAAACGAAATCAGCCTAAGCGCCACGCATCGCTCGGCGCGATACTGCTGCCGCTTATGCTGTTTTTCTCCGCTACCGGTCTCACCTGGTCACAGCTCGCCGGAGAAAATATCGCACAGGTTCGACAATGGCTCGACTGGCGTACGCCGGTGTTAAATACCGCCTTGGACAAAGTGGCAGCTCCAGGAGATGAGCATCAACACCACAGTCATTATGGATCAGAGACCAAGGTAATGCGTAATCCATGGCCCGGTCTGTTTGATGGCGTGTTACTGCAGGCCCGGCTGAATGGGATCGATGCCGACAAATTGGAAATTCGCCCCCCGACCGATAGCGACCGTGGTTGGACCGTAAAAGAGATCGACCATGGTTGGCCGACGCGGGTCGATGCCATCGCCATCGACCCTTCCAGCTTCAAAATCCTGGATAGGTTGAAGTTCGAACACTTTCCGCTCATCGCCAAACTGATCCGTTGGGGAGTTGATGCTCATATGGGCGTGTTGTTTGGTGTAGCCAACCAATTACTGTTGGCTCTGTTCGGCGCAGGGTTGTGTATAACAATCATATGGGGATACCGGATGTGGTGGCGACGAAGAGCAAGACGAGCAAACAACTCATACGTTCTTATCTTCCAGTGGCAGACGCTGTCCATTGGCATAAAAGTCAGTTTACTGGCGCTAGCCATTGCCTGTGCATTGCTGATCCCACTATTCGGCATTGGCTTGCTACTCATGCTGTTAGTCGATAGCATCATAAGCGGAAATAAGCGGCACGTATTCAAGAAGTAAACTCATGAAAAGGTGCACTACAGATCATACTGATGTTCTCGCCGTAATAGCGCGATTCACCCTATTCGACCAAAAGATGTCGCTTGGCCAGTTCAATTAAATCCACCAGATTATGTGCATTCAATTTGGTCAGCAGACGTGTCTTGTAGGTGCTAATGGTTTTGTTGCTTAACAACAACTCATCCGCGATTGCTTTGTTACCCCAGCCACGCGCCAAATATTGCAGCACCACTATTTCACGGTTGGAAAGCTTGCCCAATCCCTGCGACTCGCCGCGCATCTTTTCTGAAGACAAGGCAGTGAACCCGGAACTATAAGATCCCATTGGCAGATAGACTCGCCCAGCACGTAGCATTTTTACTGCTTCCGCCAGCTCGTTCAGCGCCTCTTTCTTGGAGATAAAACCCTGTGCCCCAGCCATAACACAACGGCTGGCGAAATGTTCTTGCTGTTGGGAAGAGATAACCAAAATATTTAAGGTGGCTCCCTGGCTACGCAAACGGGAAATCACCTCCAAACCGTCCAGCTTTGGGATGCCAATATCCAATACCATCAATGCGGGGTTCAATTTACGTGCTAGTGTAATGGCAGTGACACCGTCCTCAGCCTCACCAAGAACCTCGATATTATGGCGTTCCAATATGATACGCACGGCCATCCGCATCAGAGGATGATCGTCGACAATTAACGCACTGTTCATTTTTTATTCTCATTTTACCATAATGTTCCAGCGCATGAGATACCCCTGGTTAAACGTATCTCCTGCCGTTTGCAAGAACAAACCGTCAGTCATGCAGCGCTGGAAACGCCTTATCATTGAGGCCGCATGATTTCATATTTAGCCCCTTCCCGTTATCAGACACAGGAACCAGATCCGTAGGCCCACCCCTACAAACAAGGTCATTATCGCTCTCATTTAAACAGAATAAAAAGTAATATGGGTTTTAAGTCAGGAACATAGCCAGTTTTACTTCACATAGAGGGGAAAGATAAATAACGATATAGGAAAAGAAGAGACCTCCTTTTCCTATGAAATTATTTACGGGGATGAAGCTTGGTGCGGTTGGTTATTTCATGATGTCTATAAAAACTAAAAATGCTCAACAGTAACAGGGCGAAGGCCAATGTAAGTGTCATAGAAATCTATATCTCCCCACACAGTCGCTACACAAATCGCTGCATGAATTATTTTTATTGAAAATCTTATCAATATCTATCAACTGGTGTTTTTAATTTAAAAAATAATAACATTAGGTATTAATTCTTCCTTCGCGCCTCCTGGAGAATGTCTGGTAGTCAACACCATTATTTAACCAAATAATGGGTGGCGTAGACATCAGATAATGAGGCGTTTACATGTAGGGTATGAAACCCCTGTTAATCAGAAAATTCCGAAGTGAACTTATCAATTCGGCAAGCAACTACGTATTAGAATCCTTGCTTAATGGGTTCGGGGATTATGAAAACCATTAATAATTTTACATCGCCTGCCATTCTAAATTAATATGATAGTATAAAAATTAATGTCATAAGAAAACAGGAAGCAATACTTTAGTCTTCAAGCTTCCCTACATTAATTAAAATCAATTAACATTAATAAATGTAAGGTTAGATTCGCAAAGCAAGTAAAACCCTACATAGAGTGTGTCAAACTCCGATATACGCTGCATAATTTTCGGCTTACTCTTCTTGCCCAAACAACAGTAACCGATAAGAGGATTCATTCATGAGCCACATCGTCGTTCTTAGCCATTGCAACCAAACCAAACAGGGTATCGATTTATACTGTAAAGAAATTTTCAGACAGAAATCTTATTCTCCCAGGCTAATTTTCATTGATACCCGTCCACTAAAATACGAGTGCGACGTGTTGAGCAAGATCATCAGGACGGATGCCGCCTACCTAAATTATCATATGATATTGGTATATCGGCGAGATGACGAAAAACTGTTGAACGATATTCCAGCTAAAATGAAGATAGATATCGACAGTTCGTTGGTCATTTGGAAGGAAAATCTGATCCGTATGGCAGCAGACAAAATGTTAACTAGAGACCTGATAGCGCAGGTGCAGCAAAAAACCAGCGTCAATCGCCTGACATTCAGAGAAAGTGAAGTCTACCAACATATGCGCCAAGGCCGTAGTGCAAAAAGTATTTCAGAAACGCTGTCGGTTAATGTTAAAACCGTTTATTCCCATCAGTACAGCATTGTAAAAAAAATGAACATACCCAGTATAAAAATGCTGTATCAATATGCCACGCATCGGTGAGCTGAAAAAAGAAACGATTATTCAACACACGGCACACCTGTCATCCTTACCCTACAAAATCACGCCTTCATGCCGATTGTCATCCTCACTGGCTCAGCTAGAATTTTCCCCATCAGCCCGCACAAGGTGAACAGATGAAACCTCCTTTGATCTACCGGTCTTACCTGTATTTACCCGTTTGGTCTGTCATTTTGTGCTGCATGCTTCTTGCTGCGGCTATTCCTCCTATTTTCGTCACCTTTTTATGGTGGTGAAATAACCTGTACTGGTGCCTACTATGTTTCGTCATTTTATTTACAGCGCCCCTCTTCCGTTGGTGTTCTCCATTTTCTTTTCAGTCTGGATTATCCTGGCTTGGGGAATATGTGAGATTATGTTTTTACGCTAAGAATAAATCTTCTTTGCTAATGAAATAAACAACGAACCTGATAATAACCGGGCGAATGCCGCCAGCCATATTAAGGCCGGAAAAACACCCGGTGAAAATTTAATCAAGTTTGATGAAGAAACGATTTTCTACAAGTTATCCTGAACGCTTTCCAGCGCTTGCAACGCGCAGGCTTCGTCCAAATTTCCGCCCGGCGCACCGCCAACACCAATGGCACCAAGGGTAACATCACCCGATTTGACTGGAACTCCACCTGCAAGCAACAAAAAACCCGGAATATCAGACATATGCTTCGCACCGGGATTTTTTTGTGCATTCTCCATAATCTTCCCGCTCGTCATACCGGTGGAAGCCGACGTGTAGGCCTTCTGATAACTGGCCACCACAGTATGCTGCCCGGCGTTGTCCATGCGCTGTACAGCCCGGGTGAGCCCGGCGCGATCAACCACGGTAACGCTGACGTTATAGCCTTTACTCTGGCATGCCTGCACCGCCGCTGCCGCCAACTGGTTGGCCACCGACAATGACAGTGTGGGTTGCTGCAGCGGAGAGGCGGTAGCGGCAAAGCTGGCTGCGGCCATCAATCCCAGCATCATAAAAGTGCATTTTTTCATACGGATATTTCTCCTGTAGGGCAATGTCATCCCCCGTCATCATTAACGGGCGTTGCTTGCGGTGATAAAGTCGAAAACAGTGCATGCGCTATTACGCGCCCCCTGAGTTTGCCGTCAGCCAATTGTCGATAGCCTGATTCAGTTGCGCTACGCTCAGCATAGCCTCTTGCCAACACAAATCGATTTCCACTCGATCGGCCTGCGGCGCCCGGCACAACGTTTCCAGCATGGCACAATGATTGGCGGCGCGTGTGGCGCCGATAATTTGTGCAGAGCCGGTGATGCGGTGAATGCATTTCGCCAGCTCGGGCCAATCTTCCTTACCCAGAAATTCCAGCGCCCGCCATAGATCTTGCCGGTTGCTGCCAAGCGTAGTGTCGAGCAGTTCTCGCACCATACCCATATCACGGTGGGCCAGAGTAAATAAGCCTTCGTAGTTGATTAAGGTTTCAAGCGTCATAGTCTCTTCCTCTGTCGGCGGTGATTGAAGATCGCGGGCGGCGGCGGCCAACAGCGTCTGCAACTGCGGTAACTGCAATGGTTTGAACAGACAGTCATCCATACCGGCTTCCCTGCAACGTTCACGCGCCTCTGGACAGGCATTGGCGGTGAGGCCGATAACTACCGTTGGCTGCGACTGATACTCACGGATCAGACGAGTCAATTCCTTACCATCCATGCCAGGCATGCTGCAGTCGGTGATCACCAGCTGGTATTCCTCGCGCTGCCACAACGCCCAGCCCTCTTCCCCATCGTGAGCGGTGGTAACCCGGTGCCCAAGATGAACTAACTGGCGCTTGAGCAGCAACCGATTGGTCGGATGATCGTCAACGGCCAATATATGCAGTGCAACCTGAGGTTCGACCACCGGAGATTCAATTGCCTGCAGAGGTTGTGGGCTTTCCAGGCGTTGTTCGACATGGATGACAAAGGTGACTTTAGTGCCCTGACCAAGCCGGCTGTAGAGGGATATTTCCCCCCCATCATACGCACCAGTTGGGCGCAGATCCCCAGCCCCAGGCCAGAACCACTCTGCGCATCAGTATTTTTGGCCTGCACCCAGGGATCGAAAATGTCCCGCTGATCCTCATCGGCGATTCCACGCCCGCTGTCTTGTACGCTTATGGTCAACTGGACTCGATCATCGTGCAGCACCAACACAGGCGCAAAATCCAGGCTAATATCAACGCCGCCAACATCGGTGAACTTCACCGCATTGCCCACCAGGTTGGAGATCACCTGGCGAACGCGCTGCGGATCGATAAACACCTGGTGCGGTAGTACTGCGGGGAGAGAGCAACGCAACCGCAGACCTTTCTGACGCGCCATCCCTTCGAACACGCGGACTACCGGCTGCAGTAATTCCCCAGTGCGGACCCACTCGGGTGCAAGATCCAGACGGCCGGATTCAATGCGCGCCATATCCAGAATATCGCCGATCAAGCCCATCAGCGAACGGGCGGATTCCCAGGCAACACGAACCGGATCGTCCCGATCGTTCTCTTTACCGGAGGTTTTTACCGCCAGCTCCAGCAGGCCGATGATAGCGCTGACCGGTGTACGGATTTCATGACTCATGGTGGCCAGGAAAGTACTTTTCGCCCGATTGGCCTGTTCCGCCCGCTCGCGCGCCTCAGACAGCGCGCGCGTCAGAGCCTCGTGTTCGGTTATGTCCATCCAGGTGCAAATCGCCCCTTCAGACTGCCCCTTGGCGTCAGCATAGATCACTGTATGGTGAATAATGGTACGAGCCGTTTCGCCGTTATCAAGGGTAAAAATACGGGTAGTGCTTTTTTGGTCACTTTCACCGGCAAGCAGCAGCATCACCTCTTTCCAAACGCCGTACAATGGGCTGCACGGATGACTCAGCGACTTGGCGTTATTGTCGGGCACCGCGATGAAAAAATCGCACCAAGCGCGATTGCGTAATAAAATTCCACCCCGGCGGTCAATAACGTAAACGGGTATCGCAACGCTGTTGATCAGGGTTTCGTTGAATTGCAGCTGCGACTGCAATCTGGCCTGTGCTAGCCGCCGGGCAAGCACTTCGCGCCGCAAGCAACAACACCACAGCAGCGAGGTAAGCACTATGATCGCCGCACCGCCAGCCACCAACCAGAATTGAGTCCGATATGACGCCCAGGTATTGAGCTGCACGTCGGGCCGACTTTGCCATTTACCGGTAATGCCGGCAATAGCCGTAGGGGGAAGACCTTCCAGCGATTTATTGAGAATACCCAATAGCTCTGTCTGGTCTCGCCCTACCGCGAAGTGGATACCTGCCATCTCCTTGCCGACGCGCCCAGCGACTTTCAACCGACCTTTAAAATAGTGATTAAGCATGTAGCCGGCGCCGAACAAGTTATGCACCATAGCGTCAGCCTTACCTTCATTCACCCATTGCATCGCCAAACTTGCATTAGGTGCCCGGACTATCTCGATGCCCGGAAACTGCGATTTCAGTTCCTCGTGCAACCTGTTGCCTTCGACCAGCGCCACCCGTTCACCCGCTTTCAGCAATAGAGGGGTCTCCCTTTCGGCGTTCACCACCAACACAAACGGTGACCTGAAATAGGGCTGGGAGAACAGGAGATTTTGGCTACGATCGTCGCTTTCACTTATGGCGCCAATAAAGCCCGTTTCGTGGCGCTGCACTTGCTGTTGCATCGCCTGCACCGAATCGGCCGACACGGTCTGAAAGCTCAGGCCGGTGCGCAAACGGATCAGCCGCAGCACATCCGCGGAGACACCGTAAAAGCTGCCATCGGCATCGATCATGGTGAAAGGCGCATACAATGGGTTGATCGAGACCTTTACGCTCGGGTTGGCCGCCAGCCATTTCGTTTCACGATTGTTGAGGGTTATTTTTTGCCTCACGCGCCACAGATCTGCCCTTGCACCCCATGGTTGCAGAATAGTCTGATGCTGGAGATCCGAGATTGCCGCCAGGGCGCGATTAACCACGTTCAACAACACGGGTTGATCGGCGCGCAAGATTAATCGGCCACCAGTGTCAACCTCCGGTAACTCATCACCCACTTCGAGGTACTGGCTGTAGGTGTGCTCGATAAGGTAGTTGGCTGCGATCAGGCTACCGAGGTATAAATCGTTTTCGCCGAACGCTACCGAAGCCAATGCGGCGTCATCGGAGTCATACCGCATAATACGCGCATTGGGGAATTGAGCCTCCAGCCAGGTATTGTCCATATACCAGCGAGCTACCGCTAAGCGCACACCAGTTGGGGAAGCCGGAGGTACGGCCCCGGAGTGCCTGGCCTGTACAACAACAGGGTAGTCGCCAAGCACACGAAGAGATACGGCCAAGGAGCTTTCAGACGGTGTACTTGAAGGATCCCATACCATGTCCACCGTGTGATGCTTTAGCGCCATTACCGCACTAGAACGGTCGGAGTACTCCAGGACCCGCACCCGAACCCCCAAGGATTGGGAGAGTAACTTAATGTAGTCGGCAACAATGCCCTGATAGCCATTATCTCCGTCAAACATCATCAACGGTGGGATCGAAGGGCGCCACACCGCCACGCTGATTGAACGTTTTTCTCCCAGCCAACGCCAATCCTCATCAGACAGCATCAGCCGCGCGGGGTTGTCGTTATGTTGGCTGTGGATGTGCAGGGATACTGGGGAGCTATATACCTGCTCCGTAAGTGTACTCAAAGCCACTAAAAGCAGTATAGACCACAGCTTTAAGTGCGCCTTAGCCATCTAGGTTGTGCCGGCGTGCGAAGTCGATCAGTTCTAACGAACTGGTTATACCCAATTTGGTAAGAAGGCGGGCTTTATAAGTACTGACGGTCTTGGTGCTGACGTGCATCTGCGCGGCGATATCGATAATACGCACGCCGCGTGCCAACTGTTGAAGCACCTGCAGTTCACGATTGGATAAATCCCTGATCGCGTCACTTTCCCCTGTTGGCAGAAGAGCCGTAGCCCCGGACTGACGTTTTATCGGAAAATAACCGTAGCCGCGCGAGATGGCGCGCATAGCATCGCCCAGCTCCTCCAGATTATTGCGCTTGCTAACGAAACCATCAGCGCCAACACACATACAGCGGCTTAGAAAATGTGAGTCATCCCGCCCGGTCAGGACAAGGATCCCCCCCTCGTAGCCTCCGTAGCGTAGCTTTTCGATCAGTTCCAGACCGCTGAGTGATGGAATATCAAGGTCGACTATCACCATATCCGGCGGCGGTGTCATAGCGCGAATTTGGCCCAGCGCCTGCAGTCCATCATCACATTCCCCGCAGATCTTATGCCCGTTTTGGGTCAGCAGCATGTTTACCGCGATTCGGGCAACGGGGTGGTCATCTATTATATAGGCAGATAGCATGTGTCGTTTCGCTCCCAGTATTCCAGTGTGGATTCAGTTGATGGTAGTACCACCGGTTGGTCATGCTACGGAAGGGTCAGTTATGACTATCCATTTTTTCCCTCGGCGATTTTTTGTGGCAATTATTACGGTTGCGCGAGTTCATTAAATAGATCAGTTCCATCTCGGGTTAGGGTGAAATGTGGTCGACCGGGCCCCGAAAGTTGGTGAAACGTCCCACCCGCTACCTATCTCCATCACACCACCTCAACGACTATTACAGCGTGCCCCATCCCTTGCCCCCCCTTGAGGAACCCGCCAATGACTGTCGGGTCTCGATGTTTATCCTTGTTGTACCTGAGACACCCTTTATCGCATCAGCTTTCACTCCATCCAATTATCACGTCTAGGCTAGTTCAAGGATCGGATGTACTGTGTATGTCCCCCATCACATACATTAGCCCACTCGCGGAGCGATCACTCGCCCCCGAGTGTCGATTCCATAACCAACGAGGAACCTTTCATCCCGACCATAGCCTCTGGTCCGTGGGTACGAATAGTCCTGGTCTAATTAAATGTACATTGTGTTAGGAGTTGCATGGCGGTCGAAGTTAATTGCGAGATGGTATGCCGGGCCCCCCGTGGTCGACGTAAACCAAATACGTCATCCGTAGCCCCCCCCGTAATCCTTGGGCCAAGGTATCGCTCTGCCCCCGTACTCCCCGTCAATCGCTTCGCGACATAGCATAATACTGCTCTACCCGAGAAACAATTTTACAGTACGAGAGCCACTAGTGACGTAATAGTGGGGTTTTAGTTGCATCCCACAGGATGGTTCAGGCGCCTTGGACCGCAGTCCTCCTAACCCCCCCCCGCTGGGGTTCGCCACGTACGGTTATTCCAATTTGTCGAAGGGGTCGTTGTTTGTTTGACAAACTTCACTGGAATTCCATAACAATGATACCTTGTGCCGTGTATTCGCCCAGTCCACCCGTGTTCGTTTCCCATACGACTGTAGTTGTAATTGGTACGTTGTCCGGTATGTCATACCTATATTGCTTGCCCCCTAGTTCGCCATCGATCTGTACCTCGACATACACACCCGGTATATTTGTACTTAGGCGTCCCCCCCCCAGCACGCTGACTTTCATTACAGGCTTATTTGTGCAAGTAACCCCTAGTAGTTTTGTCAGGGACGGCGTGCGCCCGGTTGGTACTTGAACCAGTATTGGAGCGTGTAAAAAGTCAAGAGACACCCCCTGCCAATTGCAGACGGTGGGATGTTCCGGAAGGGTTATAGTCACGGTTTCCGATGCTTGGTCGATGCCACATGCTCCAAATGGCCCTTGCAGGGAGCATATTTTAAGAGTCGTAGTCTCCGTGCGAGGCACTGAGAGAGGCCCCTGAACCGCTAAGTAGCGGTTTAGCAGGTTACGCCTAACGTAGTCTTGTATTGTTATGATGCCGGCTTGGCAGCGTATTTCGTTAGCTATCAGGCGTAAGAACCGATATCCCCCTGTAACTGAGCCGTCATTTTGTACTATGAGGCCGTTCAGTGTACCATTCCCGGCCTGGCAATAGGAGCTTACTGGCAGGTCCGGCAGCGATATAATGTCAACAGACACGTCCACGACGAGGTCAGTGCGCGATGGGTAGTTGGCATTGATCTCTATTACGTTAAGTTGGAAACCCGACGCGGTCGAAGACGTAGAGACGAGTAGTAGAATTAATGAGAGTATTAATTTGTTCATTCTGGTCAGACCTCTATTCTTGGCCAGTCACTCAGCAGACGTGAGCTCCCGAGCCCCCATGTTTTCCAGCGAGTCTGATAGGCCCGCACGCGCTCATTAGCGGCCGAATCACTCAGCCCCCGACGGCGCGCCTGCTCATAAAGCCGCAAGCAACGTTCACGATGGTTGTTCAGCGCTCTTGGCGTTATGGTTGTTCCTTCCGGACTAAACCACAGTCCGAGCCAGTCGAAACCTTTTTCCAACCGCCAGAGTTGCGTCTTATCCGGATGCAGCTCAAAACCGCCTGGCTGCAAAAAACCGTGCAGTTGACGGATCGTGCGGCGACGTGGCGCCAGCAATAAAAAATCGTCCATATAGCGGACATCAAATACCTCTTTATTAGGGGCAAAATGCGCATCGACGTGGTGCAGCAGGCTCGCGCCAAGCAGCGGACTGAGTGCGCAACCGCGGCTGATGCCATGCTGCGGGGTATAAAACTCCCCGCCATCTTCCACGCTGTAATCAATAAACTGCAGTATCAACCTGCATAACACCGGATCCGCTACCCAGTTACGCACCAGCATCGCCAGTTGATCTTTGCGAATATGCCGGTAGTAGCCACGAATATCGGTGCGGTACACATACCGGTAGTTTTGTTGCCGCAACGCGGCAGCTACCTGTTGTAGGCTATGTTTACAGCCATAGCCCTTAACGTGATGGCAGCGTTCGTGGGTGGGTAAATACGCGACCCACTTCAGCACCAGAGCATCCTGTACACTCCACATCGCCAGCGCTTCTCCCGCGCTGTTGGTTATCGCCTGCATCGGCGACAAGCGGTAACGCCCCTGCTCCACACATTGCCGTAATGCAGTACCGTCGCGCTGCCAATGGAAGCGCAGGTGCCAGACATCGGCATTGGCCGGCGCGTTTCGCCGCTGCCGACACAGCCAGCGATATGCTGCAAGCCATGCCCATTCACTTTCAGGCATGTTGGACTCAGGGATACAGCAGCTCAAAGGTGCCGCTGGCGCTGAATTGCCCCGGTGTAACCACCTGTGCACCCGGCTCGACCACCAGACGATGATGGAACAACAGGGTTGTCTCCGGGCTGAGCAACGCCGTAGTGCTGGTGTCCCCCAGCCGTAGCGGCATTCTGGCAGCGTCTTTCAACACCACCGCAAATCCGGTGGCATCGCTGCCAGGATCGAGCGCCAGGGCACCGGGGATCTGCGTGCTTTGATTGCCCATAAAGGTCACCAACACGTCGCGTGCCACCGCGGTATTACAATTCAGTAAGCGGATGTAAAAAGCCGTATCCGGGGTGCCGCCACTCAGGTATAAATTGCGGCTGCCGAGCTCGCCAAAATCAATTGAGATCACCTTGTCATCAGGATGCAAAGTGCAAGCATGGGCACGCAATGTTCCCTCAAATGTCATATTATCCGCCGCCAACGCACTCCCTGTCATCAGCAGCGTCCATAGCGGCAACGCAATCATGCTCTTCATCATTGCCCCTTAATAATACTCAGCCAACAGGTTAGCCGTGGCGGTAAACTGCCCCTCGGCCGGCTCGACTGCGGCATTGCGTACCGGTACCGCAGTCATCACCGGCAGGTTGTTACTGTCCGCCACCGGAATATCTATGCCAAACTCCACCCCTACGCCGCTCAGCGCCAACCGAATGCCCAGGTTCGGATCACTTGTTGCCAGCGCCTGGCTGTCCCAGATGTTAGTACTGCCCTCAAAGCGTAACCGAAGCGGCCATTGCTGGCCATCCTTGTCACAATTCACTGTATAGGGCACCGATTTACGGTAATTACTACCGTTGAGGCGGTTAATGTTGATGTCATCGCCAAAATCGACATGAATATCACCGCCGCCAACATTTTCCACCCGGCAAACCGGCGGCAGCAGTATGCCCTGCACGTTCACAACTTCGACACTTTGCACAGCAACAGGCAGCAGGGCGAGCGCTACGGCGAACCCCACTAACAATCTCATACCACGTCCACTTTCACCGTAGCTGTCGCGGTGAAGGCCCCTGCGTCATAATCTTCACCAGACTTTTTAACCAGCATCAGCGAAAGGTTGAGTGGGCCATCGGTATCCAATTGAATGGGAGTGGCCAGGTTTTGGTCGTTCCCGGCTCTTTTCAGTGACAGTTCTAGCCCTTTTGCACCGTTTACCGGGATGAGATTACCGTTACCCCCAGTGGCCTCTATCTGCACCATAACGCTCTGAATCGGGTTACGATCCTGACAGGTGAGAGTAATATCTATCGGTTGTACACTACGGCTATTTCCGCTATCAACATCGGTTGTCAACACGTCACCAAAAGCCACCGTCGGCGGTGTTGTTAATGAACAACTGGTCGGCGCATACAAGTGTCCGGTAACATTGACCACAACACTGGTGTTGGCTAACACAGTGAGAGGCAGCGTCAAAAGTGGCAAAACGATCAAGGCATTACGCATGTTAAACCCTTACTGATAATGTATTTGAAAATCCAAAGTCGCACCGTAACCCCCTGCATGCAATTGTGCTGCGGTCCGCTCCGGCGCTACTGTAAAACCCAGCTCATTGCTGCCTGGAGAAAGAAACAGTGGTTGACTGGCAATACCCGGCCGCAGCGTATGACCTGCTGCATCCCGCAGACGTAAGCCCATTCCCTGTACGCCATTGACCCGAAAGAGTTCGGGCGAATGGATATCTGCTGCACCGCCGAATACCAAAGTGGCTAGTGGTTGTTGCGAGCTCCAGGCCAGCGTGTTGTTTTGAGCATTCAATGCAAAACCGCCACTTCGAATGCAGCCTTGCAGCTGCAGATAAAACGGTGTGGGCTCTGCGCTATTTCCCGGCAGTAGCAGCTTGTCGCTGCCTACAACCGGCAATTCAACAATCTGCCATCGCGAGGTCATTTCCAGATGGCAGGCAGATTCTTGCATTGCCCCTTCCACCTGCAGCCAACCGAAAGCGGAGGCAGTCTCGTCACTTAGCTGCGCCGCTGTCACAAACGAAATGCCATAACATAGCCACAGCATCCCGGCACAGACCACGCGTGCCCCAGTCATCATTTCAGCTCTTTTGCCACGCACTGCTTCGCCTGGCAGGTAAACTGCAATTGTGGTCGACCGCCGTAATCATTGATGTAGGTTAACACCGGTGCGTTCCCCACTTGTGCTGCGCCAATTTTCAGCGTCTGCTCGCTTTTCGGTGCCAGCATTACCGGTTCAAATTTATCAATGTTGTGATCTTTGCTTTTACCAGCCCCAGCCAAAGTGATGTAGTACGGCGTCGGATTGACTGCCACATAACCGTCGCCCTGCTTCTTCAGCGTCAACTTCAACTGCGGTGCAGGCGCTTTACTATCAATGGCCAGACCCTGGGGGCGATAAAACAGCTTAATTCGGGTTTGCAGCGCCAGCTGCAAGGTGTTGGCTTTGTCGCTTTTCGGTGGCACTTCGCGCAGATTGAAATAAAACAGCGACTCGCGATCCTGAGGCAAGCTGGCAACTGCCGGCAGCGGTTGCACTTTTAACTGGCCGCGACTATCCGCCTCCAGACGCTGCAGCGGTGGTACAACCATCAACGGTGATTGGATCTTCTTTCCGTTAGCATCTTCAATCCAACCCTGTGCCAGATAAGGCAAGGTTTTACTTTCATTGCGAATATTCAGTGTGGTGGCGACCGCACCACCGTCGACGATAACGCGAGTGCGATCTAGTGCCACAGCTGCAGAGGCAGGTCCGGTGGCAATCAGCACCGCCAGTGCAGCGGGTAACAACATCAAATAATTCGTTTTCATAATTCGTTCCAACTTCAAGTATTTGTCGTTAGGCTATCGGGCCCCGGTTTGACACAAGGCAACAACAGCGAAGATTCAGGAATGCCAATGAGATCGTCTGGCAGTGAAATTTCGCACTGCGTCGCACCGTCCCATTGGACCCGCATTTTTTCGCCAGGCTTCATACCGCTGAGCCAGATGATACCGTCATCACCTACGATTCCAGCACTTTTACCCTTGGCGGTGTACACCGTGGCACCAAATGGCGGTAGGGAGCCATCCTGCAGGCGAATGTTAGCTAACCCCTTGCGTCCAGCGACCACCCCCATTTGACGGTAACCTATCGCGCCTTCCGTCAAGGTGAGTTGTGTGACAGAGTCGGTCGCTTCCATCTCTTCGCCTAGCTTACCGAGCGCAACATTGGCGTGGGTACGCGTATAACTGCTCACACCAGTCATCACCGCCAACCCGCGGCTATTTGTTTTGCCCGAGCGTCCAGCCCCCTGCAATGGCACACCAGCCACGCCCTCCGTACCCACTACCAGACGGGCACCGCCGTTACTTCCGCCGCCGTGCAGGACCGCGCCGTGCGCCGTCACTGTCAGTCCGCCGTTTAGGCCAAGGCCAGCTGTGCTGCGTGCAGCTGTACTATGGGTGGCGCTGAGGCTGACATCACCCTTATCGCCCTGGTGACTCCAGAAACCACTCAGTTCCGTATCATGCTGTCCAAAGGTCGAACGCAAATTGTAGTTATCGTTGTCCTCGTTACGCCCAGAATAGCCCAGTGATTGGTTAGCGTAATTGCGGTTTTTGCTGCCGCTGTAATTCAGGTAGCCTCTGTCGCCCCAGGGAACACTCAGTGTCAGCGAAACGCCGCTGTCACCTTGCCCATAATAAAGCTGTCGGTAGGCGCGTACAGAAGCACTTATGTTTTTCATTCCGGCAGCAGAGAAGTAAGTATTGAACGACAGCTCATAACGATCTGACGCCGGTCGGTTCCAGTAAGACTGGTGGGTATAAGTCAAATAGGCGCTGAGGCCGACATCCGTAAATTGCTTGTTCACGCTGATGTCGTAACGTTCTTTGCTGTTACCACCGTAATAACCATAACCCTTGCGTGCCGACAAGTACTCGCCCATCGAATAAAAATCCTCTTCCGAAAAGCGGTAGCCTGCGAAGGTTACCTGGCTGTTATACTCCTCGAATATTTTGGCGTAGCTAACGCGCCAAGATTTACCTTGCTTCGTATCCTGTTCGGTGATGCGGCTGCGCGCCACCGTTACGTCGGAAGATAATGCACCAAGACGATACAGGTCCCGTCCGACGCCGATAGACAATGCCTGATATCCGTCACTGCCAATGCCACCGCCGTATAATGACCAACCATTGGTAATGCCCCAAGAGGCCTCAGCTGCACTGAACATCGGTCCTTCCACGGCATGCTGCCAATCAGTCGGGCGACCGCCAGCAAATTTGTAGCGTACTGCGCCCGGTCGTGTCAGATATGGCAACGAAGCGGTAGACACCTGATAACGGTTGACCCGACCATCTTGCTCACGGATCTCGACATCCAGAGAACCACTTACCGATGAGTCCAGATCCTGAATACTGAAAGGTCCTGGGGCCACTTGCGTCTGGTATAGCACGCGTCCTTGCTGGCTGACGATAACCGTGGCATTGGATTCGGCGACACCATTCACCTCCGGCGCATAACCGCGCAGCCCCGGCGGTAACATCGAAACGTCCGACGCCAGGCTCGCGCCAGTAAAACGGAAACTGTCAAAAATGTCCGAAGTAAGGTAATCCTCCCCCAGAGTCAGTTTAGCCCGCCAGTCCGGCAACGCACGGTACATATAGTAACGACTCCATTTCAATCCTTTGGACTGGTGGTTACGTTCTGCCAGCATATCCTGTAACTGCCAGTCAGCACGTAGGCGCCAGGCCCCCAAGTTCCCCCCCAACGTACCGTTGCCAGTCAGGGAATGACTTTCCCCTCGTTCACGCTCTCGGGTTGTACTCGCGTTAAAACTGTAATCAAACAACATTCCAGTAACACCATTATCCCAGCGAGCTGGCGGATCCCAGTTGGTGCTGGTGTACTCCAGATAAATCTGCGGCACGGTGATGTTCAACGTGGAGCTGCCCAAATCAGTGTTCGCTGCCATACCTGGTAACGACGCAAACTGCAGACCACCATCCGGCTCCCAGGTCAGCGCTTTTTGATAGGCAGGTTTCAAACCAAACTGTGCCACAATGCCTTGAGTCAACAGTGGCTGCGGCAGCTCAAGCTCATTTTCAGTTAACCGATAACGAACACTGTGCTCCGCGAGGCGCTGGCCGTTAACATTGACATCCAGCAAATAATCGCCCGGCATGATGTAACCTGCACGTGAAAATTGGCTTAAATCCATATTTTCCCGATCCTGAACATCCATCACATCGGTATTAAACTCAATGTTCCCGGCAATAACAAAAGAAGAGAAAGTAAAGCAACATAATAACAATACAAACTGCCAAAACTCTCTTAAACATTTCTGGATATTCATTATTAACGACTCATATTCAGTAATAATCCAGCTTGTACTTAAGCAAGGCAAAGTGACTGCCAGCGCGTAAAAAATCTGCATTACCGACCAGGCGTAATTTATAGTTAAGCGTTATTTCACCCAGGGTAATAGGATGCGGTGCCATCGGCACTCCAGGGACGGCAACATGTCCTCTTTCATCCTGTATTTCTAACGCGAGGCCTCGACTGTCTCCTTGCAATGTAAAATGCTTACCGTCATCCTGGCCTTCGAAGGTGACGAAAAAACCTGATAAGTCATCTCCATTATCATTTTTTGGCGCACAGTTAATGAGGCTGATACTGAAAGGGTGCAAAATGCTGCCGCCATTGCGAATCATCCCATCGGTAGAAAGCGCACTGAGCCCAAGATATTGTTCATAATTGTCTGGGTGCAGGGTACAAGCCGAAGCAAACACCTGCCCACCAATACTGACCTTTCCAACCTGCAACTGCGTCGAACTAGCAAGAGTGGGAAAAATTGTGACGATAATCGCCAATAAATAACCTGCAATAAGAGAAGTCGTTCGCATATCATTTCTTTTTACAGGGGGCGGCATTGCGCCGCCCATTTTAATTAAAACTTCATGAAAACATAATTTAATTATGAATACTTAATCACGAAGTTCGCGATACTGTTAAAATCACCGGTAGACACTGGTTTAGTATTGTCTGGGTCACCCATTACATAAGTATCGAAGTTAAAGATTGTGCTACCCTGATTCAAAGGCATGGAAATAGGGCTTCCAGATACCACAGGCTTGCCATTTTGCTCGATAACGATGCCGATATTATCGACACCCGTCACGCCGAAGGCGTCACCAAAATCAGCAGTATTACCGGTGAAGGTAACTTCAACAGTATTCTTAGTTGAGTTATCGCAGTTTTGCAGTTCGATCTTCAAAGGCTCGATATCAGACTTCCCACCCTGATTCAATCGCGATTGTGGGATCTGTTTAAAATCGATGCTCTGATCTAATTGACCATTATCAATGGTACATGCACTTTCCAGAACGGTCCCTTTGAACTGAACCTGACCGCTTTCAGCTTGTACTGCCCCTGCCATACCCAGAGAAACCGATGCTGCCAATAATACTTTTGTTAATTTCATTCCCAACTCCATGATTGTGAATCACCAATAATTAAAATCACCGCATATAAGCCAAAAGACTTATTATTGATTTTCAGCAATAGGATTTTCCATAAAGAAGATGAGCTAAACACACCGCTCGATTCCTATATCTATTACGGTTAATTGCTATTGCTCAAAGTTCGCTAACTGGTCTGATGTCTAAACAGACAATTGAATACTATCTAACACCTAAAAAAATTAATATCGGAATGAGCGAAGCCTACCCACTCCCTCCAGGGAGCCAATATGTAAGTCAGGGACTACAAAATCACTATCAAGTAAACGCCACAATCAGTAATATCAGGGTAGATTCTCGTCAGACCACGGTTGCAATAGTACCCATACCGATTTCTTTGAGACACAAGACCACTCTCAAAAATGAAGACGAGCCCCCTGATGGCTCCCATGAGTACCTGTTTCCTGATTCTTTCGGTGGTCAAAAGTACGCCGGCAGACCAGCCAAGTATGTTCCCCCTTTCACGGGGTATCGGATCCAACCAGAAAATAATGGTGATCTACTGCGCGGTTGGCACTACAAAGCGTCGGAAAACAGGTAAAATGTTACTATAGCCTTGGTACCTTGACAGGCTGTGCATACGGGGCATTACCCGTAAAAAGGATTAACGACATGACGCTCAGTAACGCTGGCCCACTGCGCATCTTGACCTTGGATGATCACGCTATTTTGCTCCGCGGCCTGAACGCCATCCTGCAACAGGAACCGGATTTCAAACTGGTCGGTAGCTACGACAATAGCCGTGACCTGATAGCGGAGCTAAAAGTAAAAACGGCCGACGTGTTGGTGATGGATTATTCGCTGTCGCCGGGCGACATGGACGGCCTTAATCTGTTGAAGGTTCTGAAACAGCGCTTTCCAGGTTTAACGGTGTTGGTTGTCTCAGCTCTGTATAACAGTGCCACAGTCGCTCTAGCGTTGCGCTACGGGGCAAAAGGTTTTATCGGTAAAAACCAGCCAGAGGCGGAACTGATACAAGCCATTCGGGTTGCGGCAAGCGGCAAAATTTATATAGAGCCGGAAATGGCGCTGCAACTGACGCAATTGCAATACAGTGGTCCGCTGATGGAGAAACGTGAGAGCCACACTAGCCAACAGGTTCAGCAAGTCGTAAGCCTCGCGGCTCTTTCGCCAAAAGAACAAGAGGTTATCCGCTGTTTTATGGCTGGAATGACCGTGACGGAGATCGCCGAGAAATTCTCGCGTAGTATAAAAACCATCAGCGGTCAGAAGCAAACCGCGATGCGCAAGCTAGGTCTGAAAGCCGACCATGAGTTGTTTATGATCCGCGATACCCTGCAGTAATCACCTGCGTTACGTAGAAAAACCATTACGATGTAAGGAAGCCAGAATGTCAGTAAAAAACGCCCTCGGTTATCTGTTCATTCTGTTATTCCCATGTTCCTTATTGGCAGCCCCAGTCCTCTCCCAGCAGGAGAAACTATGGATAAAGGAACACCCGGTAGTGCCCTACATCTTTATCGACGCCTGGCCGGTTGATTATCAGGTGAACGGCCGCCATGTGGGATTAATGCGCGATTACCTGGACGCTATCACCAAAGATACCGGTATTCGCTTTCAGCCGGTCTATCCGGACCGCAGTGGGCATTACGCCACCCCACCGATGATGATATCGGCAATTGCTGCTAATCTAGCCACTGCCAACACCCGCAAGGATTGGCTATTCACCAGCTTGCTGACCCGTAGCAGCACTATGGTGGTCACTCAGGCCAACCGACCCAATATTTTTAGCTTGACGCAGCTGGCAGGTAAACGCATCGCTATTCGCGATAACAGCTTTTACGAACATTGGTTGCGCAATAACGAGCTAAATATTCAGGTGGAAACCTACAGCGATATCCGCGAAGCACTGCTGAAAGTTGAACAAGGTAAGATTTACGCCGCGCTGGGTACCGAACTTTCTATGCGTCCCCTGCAACAACGTTTCTTCCCCGCCTCGCTGGGAATTGCCGGTGTATTGTCTGAGTCCACCGCCGATATCGCCATGGCGGTGCGTCGCGAAGACCCGGTGTTACTCTCTATTGTGAATAAATCCTTGCAGGCACTTACTGCACGGCAAACGGATTTGATCTATGCGCGCTGGATAGATGAGCTAGATTTAGGTTCTCCGCCGCTGCGTACCATTCTTTACTATTATCGTAATGAACTGCTGGCTTTTGGCGCGTTATTCATTGTCCTGATGATTGCATTGCGTTCGGCCATTCTGTCGCGCCGCCGGGCACAATGCAGTGAAATGGAAAAATCGCGCTTCCTGGCAGTAATGAGTCACGAGATCCGCACACCAATGAACAGCGTGATGGCATCGCTTGAGCTGCTGCAAACCAGTAAAGAAGCCAATGAGCGACATGAATACATTGAAATTGCACATGCCTCGGCGAGCCAACTGCTGGAGTTGCTCGACAACGTGCTCGATCACTCACGCCTAGAGTCCGATGGCATGACACTGTCGGCCGGCGTATTTGCGTTAGCACCGTTTATTGATAGCATCATGGCCACCCATCAGGCCCAGGCACAGCGTAAAACGCTCGCCTTAACCTGTAAGATGGCACCGGTTCTCCGGGAAATGTGGATCATCGCGGATGCACAGCGCCTGAGCCAGATCCTCAATAATCTGCTGTCGAACGCACTGAAGTTTACCGAACGCGGCAGTGTGACCCTGAGGCTGACCCGTCAGGAACACGACAATGAGCATATCATGCTGCAGATGGCGGTAACGGATACCGGTCCCGGTATACCTTTACAGGCACAAGCCGACCTATTCCAAGCCTGGAAACAGGTCAATCGAGCTACACTCGGCGGCCAAAGCGGCAGTGGGCTGGGACTGTATATCTGCCACGAGCTGGCCCAGTTGATGAACGGTGACCTGCAACTGAGCAGTCAACCCGGACAAGGCACTACGTTGACATTGCAGGTGCCGGTAACCCTCACGCAACCTTCCAGCGGCACCGTAGCGCCCGAGGAAGCCGTGCTACCCAGGTTCCGCGCTGGTACTGCCGTTTTGGTGGTGGAAGATCACCCGGTCAACCAAATACTGCTACGCGCTCAGTTGGAGAAAATGGGTTGCGAAATCACGCTGGCTCAAACCGGCCAGCAGGCGCTGACGCTGCTCGCCGAGGAAAACTACTTCGATATGGTACTACTGGACTGCAACCTGCCGGATATGGACGGTTATCAGGTCGCCAGAAAATTACGTGAGCTGGAAACACGCCAAGAACGGGAAGCAATGCCGGTGATTGCCATTTCGGCCCTGAGCGATGCCGCTCACCGCCAACGCTGCCATGACAGCGGCATGAGCGATGTATTGACCAAACCGGTAAACCTGGCGGCGTTATCGGCCATGCTACTGACCTGGTGTAGCGAAGCCGTCATACAGCAGCAAGCCGTCGCCACCGAGATAGAGGCACCTTCCCGGGACGAACTCAATGTGAGCCTGAAGGACGATTTACGTCAGCTACGCACGGCAATAGCTGCCGGCGACCGGCGTTATATGCGCCATTACACTCACCGTATTCGTGGAGTGGCACAGATGCACGGCTTGCAGGCATTGGCGCTGCAGGCAGCAGCATTTGAAGAGTCCTTGCTGAAACAAACTATCCAGTCACGAGAAATGGATTTGGCGATATTATCAGGGCTGGAGATAGCGCTTGCGGATAGCTTAGGCAAAATGCCGCAAATCCTCGCCCGGTGTGGCCAGGGATATACGGAGAAAAATCCAAAACATATTTAGTCGATATGCAGTTTAGAGGTATCTAATTTAAACTCCTCTTCCATCCCTAACTTCTTCATGATAGCAGGTAACACTTGGTGTATTGTTCGCATCCCTACCAAGAGTTCATTCATATAGACATCGGGATGGAGACGGGATTTATTGAACCCCAGGTTTTCTGCTTCAGCTTCAAGCCCTAATCCGTCATGAGAACCGTAAATCAGATTAAGCAGCTCTGCTTTTAATGGATAGCCTTTGCGATAAGCGACCTCTTTGACCACGGGAAGCCAGCGTTCATAATCCGAGATAATGCGGTACTTGAACTCATTAAATTTCGGCGCAAATTCGCTATCTATTTCAATTTTACTTGCGGCCAATGGCAATAAACATGAATAAATTTCAATTCCTATATCATATAACTCATCCTGATTTTCATAAATTAACTTAGAAATAAAGGCATCATAAAATCCATAGACATCATTAAGTGAATTATATATTTGGTAAATCAGCGAGAAATACGGATTTTCCTCCAGGGTATCCCAATCAACGTCCTCGTCCGGATCGTCGTAAGCAATATCCAGCTCGGAGGGGAAGACCTCGGGCAACGTCACCCCCATAGCATTGAGAGCTCTCATGGTTTGTATACATAACAGACCGTCAGAGTCAGTCAATGGCTCCGTATCGCAGCCTGTTTCTTCGTTTTCTTTCGCCATTTCAGCCAGATAATGGATGACTTCCTCCCATTTCATGGCATTTTCGATGGAGCCCATTAGCAGGACAAAATCAGGATCGAGATTCCCAATACTGGTGATTTCACGCATTTTTTTCTCCATGTCATCAGACATGTACTCGCCTTTTTTCCACTTGCTGATCTGCGCCGGTGATACACCGAGTTGTTCAGCCAGCTGCTTTTGGCTACAAGAGAGAACTTTGAGGGCGATTTCTACAAACGCGGTACTGTACATGCCACACTCCGAAATTAAGTAAATAAAACATTTGTATAGTAAATATCAATCTAGCAAATATTTACTTTATTTCAATTTATTTTTACTTAATTTTGTTGTGGTGGTTGTCTATCTGTGTGATTCGGCTTAACGCGAGGAAACCCGATTTGTACAAAAGTTATCCCCAGTTTCTGTGGATAAACCATATATGGTATACTGTCTCCGGTTTTTAACACTACATAAGGTGTTTGTATCCACCGCTGACGGCTTGACGGGTGTCAGCCGCCGCCGGTATTTTGATCCCTATCATTCGGTATTTTTACGTTATATTCCAGTTTTACCGATTTGCAGATCGGCGGCAGCCGATTTATTGCGAACGATCACCGTGGCGTTCTCAGGCACAATAGTGGCAGAGTTTTCTACCTGTTCCTGCCCTCCCCGGCGAAACTGAGTAAATTTCCATCATGTTGCGCTACGTGAAAAATATATTTTTCTCAGGGTCAAAGTACTGCAGATTTTACGTAGCGCAATCAGGAGAGATCGCTGACTCCCCCTCTTCCCGAGACTGACTTGATAAGGAAAGGTGGAAGAATTTTCTGATTGGG
This sequence comes from Cedecea sp., assembly GCF_036500665.1. Lineage (NCBI taxonomy): Bacteria > Pseudomonadati > Pseudomonadota > Gammaproteobacteria > Enterobacterales > Enterobacteriaceae > Cedecea > Cedecea sp. The sequence continues at coordinate 71,028 of NZ_DASYBS010000035.1, read as the reverse complement.
AATACCGACTTTACGAGGTGAATTGTGTCACTGATAGCTTATGAACCTGCCGCCACCGATATGGAAACGGTCTCCAGTCCCTACTTTGATTTTGCTCAGGCCGTGGCCATGCGGCGGATGGCATTGAACCTGTCGGAGCAACCAGCCTATTTGCTGGCGCCGGAGATCACCTTGTTGCTCGACAACATGACCGATCTGCGCCGGCGAATGCTGTTTGATTTTTTATGGAATACCGGCGCCCGCATCAATGAAGCCCTAGCCGTAACACCGAAAGACATAGTGCTCGATGCGGTGAAACCCTTTGTGGTACTTCGCACCTTAAAACAGCGTAACCATACGGCAGGCCGTCGCGGCCGCCCAGGTAAAGACACGCCGGTGAAACGCACCTTACCGCTACTTGACCCCGGTTTTGCGCGCCGACTGCGCGATCATTTGGCCACCTTTACCCGTTATGTGACTAAACCAGTATGGGAGATCACTGATGACACCGCCCGCAATTGGTTGAAGGAAGCCTTGGGTAGTGCACAACGAAGCGGCATGCACTTCTCCATCGAGAGCATCACACCGCATACGTTTCGGCACAGTTTTGCCATGCACTTGCTTTACAATCGGGTGCACCCGAAGATCCTGCAGTCGTTCATGGGACACCGGGACTACAAAAGCACCGAAATCTACACCCGGGTGTTTGCTCTGGACGTCGCCGGGCAGCTGGGCGTGCGATTTGAGATGACACCTGAGCAAGCGTTTAAATTGCTCAGTCCGAACAGATAATCTCTCCACGTATCACGATCGTGCCAACGGATCATCGTGGCGCACAATGCCATAAGGCCTGCAGGCAGTGACAAGATATACCCTTTAAAGTGACAGTGTCATGTTTAAGGAACAGGCTCAGTAGAATAACGATTCGCCACTGGACGCCAATCTCTGGTCGTCATCAGTAGTTTACTGGGCCTAATGTTGGCTGGCATGGGAAGCTGCTTTACTACAAGGCTGCTCAGGTGATTACCAGGTACTAAAACTGGATGATATCAAATAGCTCTCACCGCACACTCTCCTGACGGAGACATCCTTAGGGTGACACAGCAAAAAAACAAATCCACCCTAATTTTTGCCAATCCTCTCTGACATGAGCTCGTTATCTTGAGTCGATTTACCTATGGCGCACCGTTACACATTGATGACTTGTAACCCAACTGTATTCAGTCTATATTTAGACTCATCCGAATGATGTAGAAGAAGGAGATATCATGAAAACCGAGACAATCAGCTTCTTGAAACAGAATGCCGCCAAACTTGATTTGAGCGAGCCTCTGATCGTTACGCAAAACGGCCATCCTGCTTACGTCATCGAATCCTACGACGATCGTGTTCGTCGAGATGAAAGCATTGCGCTACTCAAACTGATGACGTTATCTGAAAAAGACATTGAGTTAGGCCGCACGTTTACACGTGAAGAACTCCTGGATACGCTTTAATGACCGTGTGTGACGTTACTTTTATTTATTCATCCACGGCAAAAATGACGATGCAAACCATCGCACATTTCCTACGATCTCGCCAGGTTGATCCCAAACCAGTGCTCGCGAATGTGCTGGATGAATTTGAAGAAAAAACGAGTCTCTTTCCTGAAGGAAGTCCCGTCTGTCAGGAACTCCTAGAATTAGGTTGTGCCAAATACCGGGAATGCAACACGGTAGACGGTTACCGTGTCCTGTACAGCACGCACTTGAATGAGAAAGACGGCGTTATTTATGTGCATGCTGTCTTATCCCAAAAACAGCATCTCGCCAGCCTGTTGTTCAATCGAATTCTGGAATGGCAGTAAGGCGTAGGTTTTGGTCTCCAAGACTAAAGGCTCCCACATACCTCGGCGCACTATTGAGACCTGCATGATCCTGTTATCAAGAAACCAGCCGCCAGTTCCAATGGGTCATATGACACGGCATAAAATGGAAGACTCGTGCCCCATTAATGGGTTACGCAATAAAATCAGTTTGATGCCTGATATTCATCGAGTAACATACCGTGCAGTCACTACCGAACATACTGATTACTGGTCTGTTTTTCGGCGTTGAGCCCGAAGTTTGATGGCATCCAGCGTTTCTCTTTCTTGGTCACGGTGCCCAACTTTCTTGTACCAGCCAGCCAGCTTTCTTAAGTCTGGCACGCTTACCTTCTCGTGAGGATCATAGGCCTCCAATTGCGCCATATATTGGGTCAGCAAAGCGATACATTTTCGTGCCCACTCTCCTTCAGCCGCAGATCCCGCCGTCACATGAGGGCGACGTGGAAGACGTGGACGCATCGGTTTCACCGCTTCCGGCACGGACTCATCGACATAGGTAAATTTGATCGCGTGTACGGAACGACCAATCTTCACCGGTTCCCAAATCACCGAGATATCGGTTGAGGCATTGATACGATCAAGAGAGGGTTGCAGCAGTTTTTGTCTGAAGTCCCGATAATCCTGGTATTTTCCCTGCAGGTTGGCCTTCTCTCGCATCCATTCGATCTCAAGGGTCACCTCAATGGTCCCATGACTCCGATACCGGGTCAGGTTACGCGCTTTGACTAACCAGCTGTAAAGACGGATCGAAAAAGGGGTATCCAGCCTGGCAAGGTTTATAAAGTCCAGTTTGGTAAAACTTTCTTTGAGCTCAAACAAATAAGGGGCAACGTCCTGGCCAAAGCGCAACACCACCGCACTGTGGTCATCATTACTGACATATTCAAGACGCGAAAACCAGGAAAGTTGAACAGTTCTGACTTTCCCATTTCGATCTTCTTTATAGATGGTTACCGGTTTTTTCATCAGGCTATCAGCAGCATCACGCAATTGCCGGTGGCTGCTGGTCGGATTGACACCATAAATCCGCTGGTAATCACGAGGGTAAAGCGTGTACAACATGTCTGGTTGTGGCTTTCTGCTATCAATTTGCGCAAGAGCTAGGTTCAGGAGGCGCATTTCGTCCAGTGTGACACCATAAGCGCCTTCCAGAAGATCGTTCCCCTGCACCACAGTCATTGTGTCGTGATTCATTCGCTTTATCCATAATGTGGAAACACATCCACATTATTCCACATGAATAAGGGGAGAGTAAATCGTAATCACCCCTTTATTCATGATATCCCTCACAACATGTTTACCGCCTTCAGGAAATTATTCCACCAGTTCTTCCCAATAGCCATGCCAGAATACACAGCGACATCACGCACTCACAGGAAAAATCTCCACCTTTATCGCACTCAGACAGGAAATATCTCCACCTATGAAATTACTTTGAAGAGTCGCCGCCTCCCTGCCCTCGTCAAAGGGTTGAAAAATAATCCTAAGAAGGACACTCTGTATACAGAAAAAGCTCGATAGAGATAAGTGTACATACATGAAATCATTCCACTCTTTTTCGCCCCTTTAACAGGAAATCGTTCCCCCTTACTGAAAGACGAACAGGTAATGTCTCCACTTTTGTATGCGGCATCAACCGGAAATTACGCCCCCTCCTCGTAGTGTCTATACAGAAAATCCATCCACACCGGCTAACCACGTACATAAAATTCCTCCACCTCTATTTATACCTCACACACTGTGCCAAGCAGCACTCAAGATAAACAACAGGAAATGTCTCCACGATTACTCACAGCCCATGACATGAAATCCTTCCACCTGTAGCTAACCTACAACAGGAAATATCTCCACCCACCCTGATATACCAACAGATAATGTCTCCACAATTGATAAAAAGCCATTGCGCAACAAAGAGAATACATAGCAGGAAAAAATTCCACCTTAGAGAGGTGGCCTAACTCTTTCGCCAGGCCGGCATGCTAAACCCCTCAGGGGAGCGCGCTGTGTTCAACAGAAAAAAGCTCCACCTTTGCGTCTACCCACTGCAAAGTGCATAATGATAGCTCCGGTCGATCCTGTACCAATAAAAGTACTGTTTAGAGTCCAACATATTCATTTATCAACAGAAATTCCTTCTTCATAAGACATGAAAAGGATCCACATGGATCATGAAATAGATCCACAGGAAACAGAAAACATCTCCACACCTACAATATTATCTAGTTGATATCATTGGGTTAATTAAAGTATAAAGAGAAAGTTAAAAAGAATAAAATAACAAATATCCTTCGGATATCTGTTAATGATCTTTGATCATTAAATCCCTCCTGATACGTCCTCATGATCATCTTGCTCTGTGCTCTACTGACATACATCACGTTTTTACGTTATTTATTTCCTTATGCGTTTTAATAGTTGTTTTGCGCTTTTTATGATGTTTTACTATAAAGATGCAAAACACTAAATAAGGGATAACATGGACCTCAAGTCAACGCTGGATCGTTGTATAGAACGCGGTCAATTTATGACACAGGAGATCGCTAAAGCGCAATTTGGGAACGACAGCCCGGCAGCCCGCGCAATCACCCGGCGTTGGCGGATCACCGAGGCTTCTGATCTTGTTGGTGTCACCGCGCAAACGATCAGAAATTATGAAGAGTCGGGAAAATTGCCATCCCCTGAAACTGCGATGATTGGCCGAGTAGAACAACGCACGGGCTACTCGATACAACAAATCAATGCAATGAGGGATGTGTTTGGTACCCGCCCGACAAGACCGGCCGGACAGGATCCTGTTGTGTTGGCTGTCGCCGCGCATAAAGGAGGAGCGTATAAAACATCCACATCAGTACATATCGCTCAATGGATGGCATTACAGGGGTTACGTGTCTTATTAATCGATGCCACTGATCCTCAGGCAACCGCCTCGCTCTATCATGGTTATGTTCCCGATTTACATATTCATCCAGAAGATACCCTTCTCCCATATTATATGGGGCAGCGCGATGATGCTGCTTATGCCATCAAACCAACATGCTGGCCTAACCTGGACATCATTCCATCCTGTTTGGCTGTACACCGTATCGAATCTGAAATTTATCCATTGCATGACGCAGGAAAACTTCCTGTTGCTCCGCATCTTCTTCTTCGCGCTGCCATTGAATCTGTTTGGGACAGTTATGACGTGATCGTGCTAGACAGTGCGCCAAACCTTGGGATAGGGACAATTAATGTCGCCTGTGCCGCCGATGTCATTGTTGTTCCAACGCCAGCTGAGCTGTATGACTATGTATCTACCCTTCAATTCTTCACCATGTTGCGTGATCTGATGCTCAATATTGACTTGAACGGCTTTGAACCTGATGTTCGTGTTCTGATCACGAAATTCAGCAATGCCGTGGGGAGTCAATCTCAATGGATGGATGACCAGATTCGTAACGCCTGGGGCGGGATGGTTCTGAAAGAAGTCGTACGAGTGACAGATGAAGTCGGTAAAGGTCAGGTCAGAATGCGTACTGTTTTCGAGCAGGCGGCCAATCAACGGTCCACCCCAGCGGCTTGGCGCAACGCGGTGGCCATTTGGGAGCCGGTTTGTGCTGAGATCTATAATCGATTAATCAAAACGCGTTGGGAGAATGTGTAATGAAAAGAGCCCCTGTGTTACGTCATGCACCGACAATCAATTTTGATGAAGCGAATGCGGTTCCGGCCAAAGAGAGTGAGCTCTCCCCTTCAGCGCCAGCAGTGAGCCAGCTTTCTTCACGTGTTGGCGCGATGAAAGGGAACAGTATTACCCTGCCAGTATGTGGAGAGGATATTACCTTTGTTCTGAAAACTATCACTGCGGATCAGGTTGAAGTCAGTACGACCATTTTTACCGGTAATGAACGTCTTCAGGACTTATTGACCGAATCTTCTTTGGATGATTTGTTACCCTCCTTTCTGACGTCAGGTCAACAGTCCCCCGCCTTTGGACGCAGCCAAAATGGCCTTATCGAAATTGCTGATGGCAGTCGACGTAGAAAAGCCGCGATTCTAACCGGTAGTGAGTACAAAGTTCTCGTCGGTGAGTTGAACGATGCGCAAATGCGCTGGCTATCCCAAATAGGCAATGATTATCGACCGACCAGTGCGTATGAGCGTGGACTACGCTATGTCCGTCGACTCTTTTCTGAATTTAATGGAAACATCAGCCATCTCGCTGAAGCTGAAAACATCTCTCGTAAAATTATTCAACGGTGTATTAAAACCGCGGAGCTGCCAATTGAAACCTTGCAGTTATTTGCGAATCCGAATGAACTGAGCGCCCGTAGTGGTGAAATTCTCTATAGGTTTCATGAGTCCGATTTTGCAGCGCTTAAGTTGCTAACCCAGGTGCTTCGTGAACAGCAATCTGAAGGTATTACATTCACGACCGAAGAGCTGCTCAAACGTCTCATGCCTGTCATTAGGACAAAACCAGACGTCACCGTGCGTAAATTTGCCGCCGGTATTGAAGCTAAATACTCGGATAACGCAGTGTCCTTTAATCTCACGGATGCGCCGGCTTCACTGATTGAACGTATTGAAATGCTGCTCTTCGAGCATGCCAAATCACATCACCGGTAATCCTTGAAGTGGGACCGTGGTCCCACTTGCTGAGAAATATCCTTGTTATCTTCATCCACCGCAATGGTATGTCGACAGGTGGGACCGTGGTCCCACTTGCTGAGAGATATCCTTGTTATCTTCATCCACCGCGATGGTATGTCGACAGGTGGGACCGTGGTCCCACCTGTTGAATAGTCTCCCTGCTTTTTTACCCACCCGATGATATGTTGAAGTTGTGAGTCATTCCTGCGTGTTACGCAATGAGTAAAATCATATCCAATCGATGCGTTGTGCTGACGTGCACCTCATTCACCGTTTCGTCATGCTCATTAATCAACGGTCAACGCATGTGTCCTGGCGTGAAAAAAACACTCAGTTACTTATCACCAGGGGCTCGTGTCATCGCGTAATCACACGGGAGAACCCCTGTGATACTTGGGGGGAATGTCAGGGGAGGGCATAAGACGAGGAGTTAAAGGGGATCCTGGTAGCCGGCATAAAACAACGAAAATACTGGTTTGGACATGAAGTAGGCCGTCATGCGGCTCTCACTGAGGCATACCAGTTTCAGGGTAAGGGAGAGTATTTTTTGTGTTATCGCTTTTCGAAGGCACTGGCGAGATTGTATGAACAATCGTTAAAAGTCGTAGAGGTCGAAATTGAATGGGTAATCACTTCTCCTGAAATGGGAGAGTTCAAGAGGGGTGATCTTAACTACCCACGTGGGCATAAATTTCACCTCAATAATCGGCTTGTGCTTTTAGGTTATTGTTTGGGGTGAAGACAAACTGGATCTTTATTTATTGAGTTTTTGGTCACATGATAACTTCTATCAAGAACAGAAACGACTGCGTAAAAATGACCTGAAATTGGTAGGTTAGCTAAAGTCCCGCAGAAAAACGGGCCTTATTGTCACAATATACTTATTTAAGTGTACGACTCGTCAAGTGTCATCAATTAATAAAAATAGACGCTACTCTGTAGGTCTTAACCTTTTATAATTCTAGCAGTGTTAGGCTGAGTTTAAGCACGGGGTGCGGAATCATCCGAATGTTCTGAAATACATATGTTTGCGTAGCCTTTACAAAAGCATACATATCTAAATGTATAAAATGAACACCATTTACCATGTATGGTCCTGGTGTTCTGATACATGGAAATGGTAAGTACCATACCTGGAGTCCTGCAATACTTAGCCATTACAGTGCCGCATGATTTCCCTATGCTGTAATGGCATTTTTTTGAGTCTTAGTAATCATCACGGTCATCGTATACTGGCTATTATTTCAGCCTTTTAAGCTTATGATGCGGGTTCGATCCCTGCTGACCGCCTCCTTGCTGCAATGCAGGGTGTATTTTTTGTTTAGGCTTCCATGGCTGAACAGCGGACAGCAAAGTATGCCCTATGCTGTGGTATGAACTGACAGTCGGGAAAAACCGATAAACCTTGAGCGTAGTGTTTCTTTGGCGCCTGATTTGATGGCAGAGGTGATCTGCTTCCCTAAGTGTAGCGCCTTCGCTGCATGGCCACATTCATACCTTCGCCGCACACAAGACCATATCCTTACCCGCCCTGTAAAATTCATACAGGGTTTCATCCGCGTTTTCAGATGGCGGTGGTATTTCTCGCCTATATCCTTCTACCGGGGTGCTTTAGCCACAATAAATCTTCACACCGCAACTTATAGAAGCACAGCGTTTTGCTTAAACAGCAAGGGGAGATGAACGCCGCCAATGGCATTCCTCATTGACGTCTGGTTTCGCATGCGAAACTCACATCACTGCTTTTCTCCCTTCAAATATCGTCAAGGCATACAGTACCGTTGTGTTTTTATAATGTCTTTATTGATATTTAATGCTTTAGTGTTACTCTTATTTAATGGACTGATGGTGGAAGACCGCCATTGAACTCCCGGCGAAAAGCCATACTCACAGGAGAATGCCATGCAACACAATGCACTTGTTGGCCGACTGATTACCCAGCCGGTCATGGTCGTTAAAGACGATACCCAATATTGCCGTTTCGCTGTCGCAGAACTGAGAAAACGCGGCGGGAACCAGACCAAACTCGAATTCATCGCTTTTGACTCTGTTGCTAAGCACATCACCGAGAATTGCCTGGTCGGGGATACTGTGTCTGTGGACTTCACGATCACAAACACCATGTATGAAACCGATGGGGTTAACCATCACGGTTATCGCTTCCAGGCCACCTTGGTGGAATTCGTTGCTGCAGGAAAGCAGCGCAGAGAACAACAAAACAATCGCGCTGGCCGCAGCGAATAATTGACTCAGTTTCGCATGCGAAACTTTTGAAGAGGAATCTTAAGATGGCAGCAAAAGTAATCACGATTTGTTCCCAGAAAGGGGGCATTGGCAAAACCTTCGCCACGACGGAAATCGCCGCTGAACTGCAGCGCCGTAGCTATCGTACCTGTGCCATTGACGGTGACTGGATGAGTGCGCTGACGTCCCGCCAATTTCCTGACGGGTTGCCGCTGGAAATCGATGCAAACCCAACGGGCCGGCAGCTAACGCCAGGGCTGGCACACGTTAACCGTATCTATGGTGAAGACCCCTTTGAGCCGCTACGGCTTGCTGATGGGCGTGGCTTTATGGGGGCGACGGAGGAGCTGAACGATATCAACAACCGTAACTCCGATTGTATTTATGACTTCCGGTCCCGCTTCGCCGAGCTGCGTGAACAGTTTGATTATATCCTCATCGACTCCTCACCGGTCTGGTCAAACTTGCTGATGGCCAACCACCTTGTCGCTGACTATTTACTGGTTCCGACACTGCTTGAGAAAACATCCAGATTAGGTGCCGAAAAACATCTGCGGACCCTGAAAAAAATCAAAGAACGCTATAACCCGGACCTGAAACTGCTGGGGATCGTCGTCACTCAGGCAACGGTGGCCAACTATAAAAAAGACGTGTTAGAAGGGCGCTATGCGACCGTCGACACCGAAAACCTGAAGATGATATTGGAAATTCTGGAAGAAAACGGCTTCGGTTCTGAACACCTTTTGGAGATCATCCCTTATGTTCAGACCAAAGTGCGCGAAGCCATTGAGCTTAATTTGACCATGAAAGAATACGCCCCAGGCAGTCCACTCGTAACGCGGTACGACGCGCTGGTTGATACCATCATTGCACGGACGGGGGGCTGATCCGATGGCCAAGAACTTTAAAGATGCGATGCGGAAAAGACGGGAAAACTCAGCCCAGCAAACACAGGCTGAGACTCCGACACCAGAGCGCGAATTGGAGCTACCTCATGAAAACCTCAACCAGCAGGAGCTGAAGGTCAACAGGTCGGAACAAGAACCTGCAGGGCAAATTATTCGTGTGCCAATAGACGACGTTTATGCGCTCGAGCAGGTACGCCCGGAGGAAGACTTTGAGGAAGAGACCATTGAAGGTATGAAGCAAACCTACGATGAGGTGGGCATATTAACGCCTCCTCGATGCTTCCCGCGAGACAAGCGTGGTTATCGTATCTGGATGGGGGAAACTCGCTGGCGATCGGCCAAGGCGCGGGGCGACAAATTTATCGATATCTATGTTGGCCCACCACCGAAAAACGAGGCCAAGCGTATCTATGGCCAACTGATCGAGAACTTGCATCAATCAGGGTTGAAACCCCTGGCGACGGCAATTCAGTTACAAGCGTTGCGGGATGTTCACGGTGAAACCCAGGATTCGATAGCCCGCAGACTGGGTAAACCGAAAGCCCTCATCAGCAAGTACTTTAGATTGGCTGCTGCGCCAGCGGTGGTCATTTCTCTGTTGAAAGACAACATCACCAAGGATATCGATCTGGTCTATACGTTATGCCAAATCAATGACCTCAGTCCTGACAGTGTCGAAAAGCTGGCCAAGTTGGCGCGTGATGGAAGACTGACGCGGCAAACCGCGATTAAAGAGCTGAACGTCCTCAAAGATCGTCCAGAGAAAGGCACTCAATTGCCGGCTAAATCGGGTAACGAGAGCACAGGAAAAGCGGGGAACACGACAGAGCAGCTTTCTGGAGTACCAACAGGGACGGGTAGCGGTGTTTCTCCAACATCACAGGATTTGCAGCAGTCTCAGACAGAAAATGGCCAGCAACGGGCAATTGAAAAGGGCGAAAATGTCAGTTTTCCTGCGACGGTTACGCGCGTATTGGTGAAGTTCGAAGAGAGCGAAGGGTACTTGCTGACGGATAAAGTTCCTGAAGAGTTTGGCCAGGTATGGGTCGAATTGCCGATTGGCGAGATGTGTGTTGATGCCACCGACATCTCAATCCTTGGCATCAAAGAGGTCTAAATGAGCAAAGCGCTGTTTGCTGACCAGGCCGATCAGTTTTTATCTGTCATTGTTAAAACATGGGTTATGCGTACTACCTTGACGTCTGCCGAAGCGGCAGATGTTCTTGTGGCAACAGCCATTCAACATGGCTTCCTGCGTGACCGTGTACGGCCTTTGCTTGGAAATACACTCAATGACTGGGGAAAGAACAATAGCGCCCCACGATGGGCTATGCAGAGCGCTATGGCCTTGTTGATCGCAGATGAATGGCGTCCAGGGACACATGCTGAGTGGGCAGCATTTGCGGCGCTGTTTGTCATGGCACTCAATGCTGAAATGCTCGAGCCGGCACTGGAGGCATTGCCGGTAGGAATGGATAAGGATATCGCTGCAGGGTGGATCTGCGCGGCCACTGAAAATGCTGCGAGATATCACGACAGGAAAAATCGGCGATGAAGACGTTTACGGAAGTAGAAGAAGCCTTGTCTAAAACCGGACGCCGTACTTATGCCGGTGCCGTATTGGCCTGTTTGCTCGACGCTTATGACCAGGGCAAGACGGAGCTGGAGAAACGCGACGTTGTGATGCGAACCGGCATTGCAGAAACCAACATTGCGGCTGTCGCCCGGCGACTTGAAGAGCAGGGCATCATTGAGATCCTTTACTGGGATACCAAAGCTGAAAACCCGTTTCTTTCGAGTTTGCGTAACGGCCCTTGGTCGATACCGTACTATCGGCTAACACCGGCGGTTCTGCAGTTACACCACCGAGGGTAAGCCAATTTGACAGTTTCGCATGCGAAACTGTAACGAGGATAAGTAGAGCGTAAAAGGAGGTCCGTGTGAAACTGGTAACGAAGAAAGCGCCTCGGGGGCGGTTATTCCGTGAGTTATCTGCAGAGGAAGTCCGTGCCGTAGGCAATGTCTGTGGCCTGGGGCAGGTGCATTCGCTGGCTGAAAAACACATAGCCGAAACGGTACTCAGATCCATGCGTGATCAGGATTTGTGGCTGGCATGCGATTGCAAAACCACCTCAGAAGAGCGGCCGCTTAACACGGCCAGGAATCTTGATGGCTCAATATTTCTCGTGAATTTCAGCGGAGAACACCGCGGAGATTGTCCATTGCATCGGTCAAAACGAGACGATGACAATACCGGGCCTCGCGGCAGCCGACGCAACGCCGGTGTCATGCGTATTGATTTTCGGTCTTTCCTGCCGAGAGACGATCATGGTGCGCGTATTTCGGCGCCGACAAATACGGATACCCCCAATACTGACAAAATCAGTCGGCGCCGAGTGCCCGCGCTTGCACGCCTGTTGCTGACCCTGATCGACGCTGCTGAATTAAACCGCATAACTCCGGTTTATCCTCAGCCGTCAAGAACGAAGACACAGGCACTCAATGCGGTGAAGTTGGTCACGGAACTTGAGCACTTTACCCAGGGGCGTCCACTCAGTGAAATTGTCTTCTTTGACCCGTGGGTTAAACAACACCGGCTTGAAGAACGTATGCATGCGTTGGAAACAGACGGTAAACCCTGGCCTGCAGGACGCGCTCGAACGTTTTACCAAATCCTTTTCTCTGAGCAAGTGACTCAGGATGAAGTGGTGTTTTCAAATCAATATGGGCCTACGGTATTCCAGCCAGAAAAGCGTGTAAGCATCAACGGTGAGGTAGATGGCCACCGTGGTAAGTACTGGGTGATCCTGATGTACCAGCGTAATGACGCTGGCACCGTGGTATGCCGCGATGCGTATGCGCATGCACTCTTCGACTATGCCTGCCCGGTACCTGTCGACAGCAACCTTGAGCGGGCAACGGTCACATCCGTAATAACAGCCGGTAAATGGTTGCAGAGTTCGGGTTATGAAATAGCCCTGAATAAGCCTCTCTTCGATATCAAGGTGAACATCGATCAGGAGGAGGGATTCGTACTTCCTGACTTCATATTGACCGTTACGCACCCAGGAAGGATGAGAACTACGGAACTTGTGATTGAAACGATGGGCTACACCGACGACGATTATGTTGAGCGAAAGGCCAGGCAACATGAAGGCATGTCAACGTTGGGCCTGTTACTTAAAGATCCACCGACTTGGCCAGAACCGGCCACAAAACCTGATGCCTTCGCCCGGTACTTGTATGGTCGGATCCCGCATTTGAAATAGCACTTCAATGATATGAGGTTTGTATGTTCAAAAACACAGTTATGCGTTTGGTACGTAAAGTGGCGCTCGATGGCCATAATAACCAGAAGCCGAGTGCGATTGCTCTGGTCGGGCTTTGGCGGTCTGCATTGATACTCTGTGGTTTGACGGGACTGGGAATGATGAGCCTATCGGTTTTAGTTTACCTGGGTCTGCATCCGGGTATTCAACAGGGTAGCGTGTTTAATCTTCTTTACTACCCACTGATGGGCGTTGGCACAATAGCGTTCGGTCTCTTGCTGATTCTTGTCCCTGTGCTGGTTAAAAGTGTGCTCATCGATTTGGGAAATTGGGGTAAAAAAGAGGCATGAAGCATCAGCGGACAATGTGGCAATTTCTGGCAGTAACGTTGTTAATGGGCATTAACCTGTTGACGCTTCCCTTCCAGGTTATTCCGATGATTTTGGGCGGTTTACTTGCCGCCTTTTTCATTTGGACGAATCACCTGGGAGAACGATACAAATGGTGGCTTGGCGGTGTATGGATGCTACTGGCTGCCGTGATCATGGTATTCATCTTGAGCAACCGTGAGTTGACATCTGATATGCAAGTCACGGTATCGATGTTTTCTTTCCTCGCCAGCGGCTGGTATGCCTTCAAGCACTATCGGCGGGAGAATACACCAACCTGATTTTTACTGCCCACGGCCTGATCCTGATTAGGGTGTCGCTCCGCTCCGCCATTTAACAGACGGGCGCTCGCCGTTGGCATACCTCTGTCTATTCTCCCTTACCGGCCTGCAGCCCGATGACATCTTGCCATACCCCGGCTTGGGCGGGACGACGGGAGTCCCGTCTTCAAGCGGCTTTCGCGGCATATCCTTGCCGCTCGCGGCTGCGGTATTCCACGTCCGCTTGACCCGCAGCGGTGCCTGGCCGCGCTGACATCGGGCCGCAGGGAACGGGTGCCGTACTGGCACCCTCCTGCCGTCCCTTGCCAGACGAGGAACGCGTATGTCCCGCTATGTCCTGGGTGACTCCGTACAGGTCATGTCCACTTTTCCTTCCGCCAGTATCGATTTCATTTTGACCGATCCGCCTTACCTGGTCGGGTTTACCGATCGCTCCGGGCGCTCTATCGCCAACGACACGAATCGCGACTGGGTGTTGCCGGCAAGCCGCGAAATGTTCCGCGTGCTCAAGCCCAACAGCTTGATGGTCAGCTTCTATGGCTGGAACCGTGTCGATACCTTTGTCAGCGCCTGGAAACAGGCCGGCTTTCGCATTGTCGGCCACCTGGTCTTTGCCAAGCAGTATGCGTCCAAATCGGCCTTTGTCGGCTACCAACATGAAAATGCCTACATCCTGGCTAAAGGTCATCCGCCGCTACCGGCACACCCGCTCGGCGATGTGCAGACCTGGCAGTACACCGGCAACCGACACCACCCAACAGAAAAACCGGTAGCCAGCCTGCAACCGCTGATTGAGTCCTTTACTCAACCTGGGGCCATTGTTCTGGACCCGTTTGGCGGTTCGGGTTCGACGTGTGTCGCAGCAGCTCTGGCCGGACGCCGCTATATCGGTATCGAGTTGTTACCGGATTACCACGCAGTAGGTTGCCGCCGCCTGTCGGCGTTACGTGGCCGTCACGCGGCATAATAAGGGGAGGGTAACGCGATGAACTATCAGGGTAATGAAAAGCTGCGTGCCGACGTCGCAGCACTGGCAAGCGACATGCACGAAATGCATATCAGGCTTCGTGAGCTGTCCCGCAGCTATTTCTGGAATAGCGACGTACTGGTAGAACGCTTGGTCGGCCAGATATTACGGGATGCGCATGATCTCTATGTTGAGAGCTACAAAGCCATCAACGAGCTGGAGCATCACTTTAAGGATTAAAACCGTCGGATACACACGGGCAGGGGAACTTGTCCGTGTTGCCAGGTGTTAGCCTGCGGTCGTGGCGACGCGTCGAACGCCGCCCACCCGTTGTACCGCCACGCGGCCCTTGCCGGCGATGCCGGCGCCGCAAAGGGCGCAGGCTGGGCCTGCCCACACCTCTCTAAATCTCTTTCTTCTGTGGCGCCGATGGTGTGACGGCCTGTGCCGTCCCCAAACGCTAGTCCGGCGCGGCTGTGTCGCTAACCCTGAAACTGTGGAGGTAGTCCCATGCAACATGCACATTCCGCCGAACTGCACGTGTGTGAATCCGATCGTCTGTCATTCCTGCCATACCTGTTTGCTAATGATTTTTTGTTGGCTGAAAGGCAGGTGTACACCACCGCCGATCGCTATCTGCCGGAGTACAACGGCGGGTTCTGGCATTTCATCCGCCTGCCGGAAGGTGGCGGCTATTTGGCGCCGGACTTCGAGCTGGTACATCTGGTCAATACCGACAACTGGTTTGATAAAACCATTAGCGGCGACGCTGCCGGTATCGTGCTGACGTCATTGGTCATTAACCGTCGGTGTTGGTTGCATCACGAAAAGGGGAATGCCGGGATGGTGAATCTGTATATGCAGCGGGAAGAGGAGCTATGGGCTTACATCGAGACGCACCCGGAGTGCGCCGATATTCGCAGGGCGCTTGACTGACAGGGATCCAAACGCGGGCGGCGATGCCGCCCCTTCTTAACGCTATGAGGACTTATCATGAACGAGATGACAATTGCCACCTTTATCCAACGCTTGCAAGGTTACTCCCCGGAGACCCTCTGTTGTGGCACTTTCTGGCTGGCAGACGATTTCTTATCGATTGATGGCACGTTGACGCCAGAAGAAATCGAGGCATCGATGGCGTTGGCCACCGACCGGCACGATGCGGGCATTGGGTACAACTGGGACTACCTCACCGCGATTGTTGAGGAGATTGTCAGCGATCGTTGATGGATTATGGTAAACGGGCTGGATACCGGCCCGTTCTCAGGCACAGATAAAAGTGAGCCGGCAACGCCATTTTTATCCGCGCGCAAACCCCTTGTCACCTGCTGTGACAGGCCGATAAAAGGGCAGGCGGCTGCGCCGCCCCTCTATCGGCCCTGCAATACCCCAGCGGATAGAGGGAAAGTGAGTAAGGGGAACCCTCATTGCAGGGTAGTGAGTCGAGTCGGATCAGTTCCCGCTGAGCGAACCAGTAACCAAACCTGGAGCCGACCATCAGGTTCGCCGCGTGAGAGCAGATCAATTCCGAACGGCTGGATGATGGCGAAGACACCAGGCGCAATAGTGTGGCACTCGTTAATTTTGGGCCTGTTTCCTATCGCTTCGCGCAGAAGGTCCAGCAAGTGCTGACGATCCCAACTCATCGGGATCTGTGGGCGATAGGGAAGCGTCCGGAGATGGGTTAGCGCTGCGTCTATGTCCGTTTCACTGACAACCAATTCTTGCTGGCGAGAGCCTAACATATCGAAGTATCTCCTTCGGTGGTGAATACGGGTGTAGAGCAGTTAACTATCGTAAATGAACTGGTCTGGAATGGGAATTACCGTGGTAAATCAATCCGTTTTTATGGCTTATCTAAAACGTCCTCTTATCTGAAGATACCAATGTGACGCGGTTTGCCGGTATAGCAGATAGATCACGATAAAACGATATGTCCGGGGCGGTGGCCGGCCGCAAGCGCCCGACCATCAGTCTACTCGGCTAGCCATCCGCTTTCGCGGCTGACAAGTCTCGCCGAACCCCTACGGGTTTCGGGCCCTTCGGCTCAGGGCTGCAAGCCAACGTCCAGGGCATGCGCTTTAAGCAGGCTATCGCCTGCAACGCTTTCACTGTTCGTCGCCCTGGCGACGATCGCTAAGGACGCCCCAACGTTCGCTGTCGCGCCCGCTGTGTCGGGTTGATCCCTATTCAATCTGCCAGGGTGCTTTAGCCGCAGTAAGTCTTCCCGCCGCAACTGATAACAGCACAACGCCTCGCTTAAACGGCAAGGGGTGTAATGAACTCCACCAAAAACTTTTTCCTCCCTATGGTCATAAAAACTTTTTGTCTCCGCCCCTTGCCGCCGCTCATCGCCGTGCTGAATCAGTTTTCTTGCGACGGCGAATACTCACAGCGGCATCAGTTATCACCCCACGGAGGATTTCAACATGGCTCAACAAAACGTCAAAGGCGCGACAACGAAGCCTACAGCAGCATCAGCACTGAACAACGGTGGTCTGTCTGACGCGCAGGTGTATGACCTTGTTCGTCATGTGCAGTTGGCCTGTGGGGGCCGTACTACCGGCACGATGGCACCGCCGTCTGTTCCGGCACTTGCTGAGTATTTCGTTCTGGCAGAAGGGGATTTTGATTCGCTGGCCGTCTGGGTCGTTGATGGCTGGCCTGTTGCCGCCAGTGACGAAGCCAACTGGACGCACTGGCAGATCGCCGAAGAGAAGTAAAAAAGCAGGGTTGCCCCTGCTCTATACCGCCGGATTTGACGCCCGTCTGACCGGCTTGACCGTAATAACTTTTGGAGAGAAATCACATGTCTAACATCGATACTAAAGCACCGACCAAAGCAAAATCAACCCCGAAAAAATCTGCGACTAAAGCAGCGGCGACAAATGACTCAACTCAGTTTGTTGAGGAGACGTTGGCATATGCCCCGGTTGAAGTTCTCATGCTCAAGCAATTGGTGAAAACCAGCCTGAACGCCCGTAAAACTCCGGCAACGGCCGCAGACATTGAGGGACGGGCGACCAGCATTGAAGGGGTAGGCGTACTGCAAAACCTCGTCGTATTCCGCATGGCTGATGGCCAGTTTGGTGTCGCTGCTGGTGAAACCCGCCGTTTGGCGCTCAACCTGCTCATGGAACAAGGCCGGTCAGCGGCGGGAGTGCCGGTGACGCCAGAATTCCCGGTCGTGGCGAAAGTAGTCGATGAAGACAAAGCCCGTGCGATTTCTTATGCCGAGAACGGACAGCGCTCAAACCTGACGCCTGCCGACCAACTGGCGAACTTCCGTGATATGGCGGAAGACGGGACACCGGTTGAGCAAATCGCGGCAATTCTTGGCTACCGTACTGCGCATGTCAGAAAATGCCTCAAATTGACGACGGTAGCCCCTCAGTTGCAGGAATTACTGAAAACCGACCAAATCACTCTCGACCAGTTGGGTGCGTTAGCCGCGACGGATGACCATCAGCGTCAGTGTCAGGTGTGGAATAACGCCCGTCATCATGAATCCCGCCAGACCTTTAAAGCGTTGCGTGAGAGTGTGCTGAACGACGAGGTGGCGGCGGCTGATAGCCATTTGGTGGCGTTTGTTGGTCTGGAGGCTTATAAGGCGGCAGGGGGCGAAACCCGCGAGGACCTGTTTGCCGAGAGCGTCATTCTGACCAATCCCATTCAGCTCGAAACGCTGGCGATCGCAAAATTGCAGGCGGCGGCAGACACGGCGGCTAAAAACGAAGGCTGGGCATGGGCGCTGGGCCGTTATAACGAAGTCAAATCTTGGGGAGAGGATGAAAAAGCATTTTCTACCATCCGCTTGTATCCAAAACTCACTGATGAACAGCGTGAAGACATTCGCCAGCTTGAGGGTGAGAAAGAAACTATTGAAAACATGATCGAGGATGCTGATGACCAATGGGAACATACCCCACGTTTAGAGCAAATCGAAGCGCGTATTGACGAGATCAATGAAGACGCTGAAAAAAGCGTGTGGGCAGAGGATGTCAAGGCCAAGGCCGGGGTCGTTGCCTATCTGAAAGATGGCAAAATCTGCATTCAACGCGGCGTCATGAAGATGGAAGACATCAAGCAGGAAAAAAAGGTTGAGCGCGAGAAAATTAAAGCCGAAACACCGCCGTCCGAAAAGAGTCTGTCAGCTGCACTGATCACCAGCTTGTCCGCAGAGCGCACTTTGGCGGTCGCCGCAACACTGGCCCAGAATCCTGCCGTCGCGCTGGCGATGCATACCTATAAGCTGGCACGCAGCATTTTCGATAATAAAGGCTATTACAGCGTGATGCACACCACGGTGGAGAGCCAGCGCAACATTTGTCTGAAACAGGCCGCTAATGCAGATATTGAGAACGGCCTTGCCAACCAAAAGCTGACTGAACTGCACGAAAGCTGGCTGAGCCGATTCCCGCAAGATTGGACTGCCGATTTCACATGGTTGCTGACGTGGCAACAAGCCGACGTGCTGGCATTGCTTACCTACTGTGTGGCGCAGGGCATCGATGGAATTAGCGCCCAGATCTATAACCAACGCGTGAGCCACTCGCTGGCCCCCGTCGAGAAGGCATTGGACTTCCAGATCGGCGACTGGTGGAAACCGACATCAGCTAACTATTTCTCACGCATCGGTAAAGACCAAATCGTTGACGCACTCAACAGTGCAGGCAAAACCGGTAAAGCCCGTGATGCTGAGACGCTGACTCGTAAAGATGCCGCAGAGTTCGCCGAGGCCGTGCTCAAAGAGACTGACTGGTTGCCGGGCTGCATGACAACCGTTGAAGTGCCGCAGGAAGACGCCGGGAGCACCGGTAATGCGGAGGATGATACCGACATCGATAACGCCGCCAATGACAATCAAGCTGCTTAACTGACAGGGAGCTGCCGCCGTAAGGCGGCAGAACAAAACCATGAAAAATCAAAAATTGAGCCTTGAGCAGTTAACCGCGATTAGTCCGAGCGAGCTGGAAGAATACCGTGACCGGGGCAGGGAATGGCGGCGTCAGTTGAACAATGCTGTTCTCGGTGTGCTGGCGCTGCCAGTGGGATGGGTGGCGAACGCCGAAGAAGCGTGCGAGTTCTGTGGTCAGGTGCCGGTCGTATGTCGGATCAGCCCTAAGGGTGATGAAGCTACCGCGATATTTTTGTGCAGCGCAGGCGCCGAGGTGCCGGTCAACGAATATCAGCAAGCCGCCGTTCATGCCGTGGTGTTGGTCGAACGCAAGAAAACGCAGGGGAAGCGGATCGCAGCATTTCCGTATGCAAAGGCTTTTTTCAAAGTATTGAACAACGGGCGGGGGCAGATTTTAGCGAGTGACATCCGTCAGTTATCGTCAAATTATTCCCCAGATGAGCGGGGCGGCGCACCCATCGCGCAATACATTGAGGCATTGGACAGGCTGATCGAAAGCGGTGGCCAATATAGCCCGCTGCCGCTGTCTGGCGATGTTGCGGCAACCTTGTTCCCCGCCTATGGCGAGCTTTGTCGCGAAAGACGCGAACGCAAGTGGGATATGCAGGCCGAGCGGAAACATCGTCGGCGATCGCGGGAAGAACAGCAGAAGCGCCGGCGGTATCAAAACCGATTGGCACAGGCTGAGGTTGAGCTGGCGTTTGCCACACCGAGCAGCGTCGGTGCATGGTATGCTTACTGGAGCAAACAGGATATTTATGAAGACGATCTGACTGAGGGTTTCTTCGCATGGTTCGAGCGTTTCCCGTGCAGTGTCGGTAGTAAACTCCAGCACTACAAAACCGATGCCCTGTGGACCATCATGGAAAGACTGAAGGGTATGGAAGGGGATCTGACTGAGGCAGAACGCACCTTCAATGCGTTGCTTATCTCCAATAAGTTACATTCTATTGGTTATAGACATTAGTGAAATTGCGTGGTGCCGGTATGTTGAAAAAATGCGTAGTCGTGAGAAAACCAATAGCCTGCCCTAATGCCCTATCTCGCGGTTTCGAAAAGTGAAATCTGTTACGAAGGAATTTATTATGAGCGGCCTTTTTGAAGAGTTTGGTATGCCCTCTAGCCTGATGGAAAATGTGCATAAATATGGGCGAACAACCGTGACCGTCACGCAAAAATATAGCAATATGGTGGGTCCATGCAAGAAGACCAAACCAGCTTTTCGCGAGTGGGAACGTCGTTTGAATCCGGGGGAACGCCTGCCCAGGGGCCGCTATTTCAAAGGGCTGAGAAAGAAAGCATAAAAGCTAACAAGGCGCCTGGCGGCGCCTTTTTTTTGTCTGCTTATTCGCACAGCCCCTTTCCTTATTTTCTGTCGTCGTGTTGTGGCTCAAGGCGACCCAATGTTTTGCTGTATTCACGGTGTACCTTCAACCTTTCGAAAAAATAATCCTGCAGGTGACTGGGTTGGGTGGCGGCTACCTGCTCGGCGATCACGGGCTGGTTATAGCGTTCTTTGAAGGCGACGCCGGCAGCTTCTTTGTCGACGTAGAGCTTGTCCATTTCGTCTTTCGATTTGTTGGCAAGGTTAAATGACATGATCGCGTTCTCCAGGATATTCCCCTCAGTATACCCCGTTGTTGTCGCGCTGCAGCTGCAGGAAAAATAATTGCCGGTGTTCCTGGTACCTCAGGGAAAAACATATGGACTGGGGCTGGGGCTTCCTTCGGTAGCCGGCCGCAAGCGTCCAGCTATCGAGCCCTACTCGACTAGCCATCCGCAAGCGGACGACAAGTCTCGCCGAACCCCTACGGGTTTCGGACCTGTCGGCTAGGGTCTGAAAGCCAACGGCAACTGCAGGGCAGGCGCTTGCAGCAGGCTGTTGCCTGCGCCGCTTTCACTGTTCGACGCCTTGGCGACGATCGCTAATGACGCCCCGGCATGTCGCCGTGTCGGGTGCGTTCCTGCTCATCTCACCGGTGGCTATCCCTCATCGGCCCTTACGCGGCCGCTTTTGTAGCACCGTCGCCCGTGTGCCCTCAAGGGAGGATAAATCGCCGCAAGCGGCGCCCTTGCTGTCCCCCGTTCGCGTCGCTACTGCAGCTTTTTTGCCGCGCCAGGTTCCGACGAGAGATAAACCAACCACCGAAGAGGGATGCCAGCATGAACACACAAAACGTCAACTTCAAAACCGCCACGCAGGAACACTCTGAAAGATATGGGGAAGTGAACCTGTGTCCGGTCGATGATATTGAACCGTGGGAAAAGCCCGGAGTGAAGCACCCGGAGGCAATCAGAGCCTTGGTTATGGAGCTTGTCTATTTGGAAGACATGAACGAGTCGTATGCCGAAAATATTATGGCGGATGATGCACTTGAAGAGGCACTTTACGAAATCTTCAGGAGAATGGGCGAATGGGCGGCAGGGGGTTCGGTGGTGTACTCAAATGATGAAAAGCCGAAACTCGATTATGAAATCATCCAGTACTGGGTCAAAGCGCAGCAATGTACCCGTGAGTGGTTTGGTGCCATTGGTGAAAGAGCGGTTGAACATGCGCGGTATCGATTGGACCTCACTTTGAGAGTCGAGAACTCTTACAGGTAGCCGCTTATTAGTGAACTACAGTCGAATTTATCGGTAAAAAGACCTGTTAACAGGTCTTTTATAAGGTATAATAAGACCTGTTAAGTGGTCTTATTAATGGAGGCAACATGCCAAATATCATTCTTAGTGATACCAGCGCGAGTATCAGTGAACTGAAGAAAAACCCGATGGAGACTGTCGGTGCAGGTGACGGTTATCCTGTGGCTATTTTGAACAGGAACCAGCCTGCTTTTTATTGCGTGCCTGCCGCATTGTATGAGCAAATGCTCGATGCCTTGGACGATCAGGAGCTTGTTAAGCTTGTTACCCAACGCCGAAAAGAGGCACTGATTGACGTCGATTTGGACAATTTTGCATGACATATACGGTCAAGTTTCGCGAATCGGCGGCCAAAGAGTGGCGCAAGCTGGATAAGACACTACAGCAGCAGTTTGCCAAGAAATTGAAAAAGTGTTGCGAAAACCCTCATATAGCTTCGGCGAAACTGCGTGGAATGCCGGGGTGCTACAAAATCAAGCTGCGCGCATCGGGGTTTCGGCTGGTTTATGAAGTGATCGAAGATTGCCTTGTGATCGCGGTTGTAGCTGTTGGCAAACGTGAGCGGGGCGACGTCTATCAACTGGCCAGTGAGCGTTTGAAATAATCCTAACCACAGAACGGCGGGATCTGTTGTGCCGGATGTTTGAACAAGCGAAGAAAAGGGGAATATATGAGCCGATTTAGGTTTTATTCTTCCGTGTTACTTCATCAAACGGAGACTGATGATGTCGAAAATTGTTGCGCAGCCTATTAACGATAAAGAACCTGATCTATTGATCGGTAACGAAAACTACCCCCTCACAGTACAGAATTTGGCAGGTAATGTGCTGGCAAGAATCAGCCCCGACAGTACAGGCTGGACCCATCACAAATTGTTGGCGCTTGATATCGACAGCATTGCCCCCGAAGGATGGGATGCGTACCTGGGTGCCGAATGGGTGGGTAGTTCGGAAATATAGGCGGGGATCGCCTCGCAACTGGCAGCGTTAATATGGCGCTGCTTCTTTTGCACCTGCAGAAGAAAAAGCAACAGAACATCATCGAGAGACGGCGCCTGCGGCGCCGTTTGTCGTTGTGTGCCTTTGCATAAGTCGATTATGTCTCCCTGAACGATGTTATCCAGCCCGACTTTGCTTATTCCTCGTACTAATAGAAAACCTCTTTGATCTGCAAAGCCAGGACATATCCATTTTTATCGATTGCCGGTGTGCCAGGGACATCAGGGAAAATCACATGACCTGGTGCTTCCTTCGGTAGCCGGCCGCAAGCGTCCAGCTATCGAGCCCTACTCGACTAGCCATCCGCAAGCGGACGACAAGTCTCGCCGAACCCCTACGGGTTTCGGACCTGTCGGCTAGGGTCTGAAAGCCAACGGTAACGGCAGGGCAGGCGCTTGCAGCAGGCTAATGCCTGCGCCGCTTTCACTGTTCATCGCCTGGCGACTCTCGCTAAGGGCGCCCCGACGTTCCGCCGTGTCGGGTATATTCCTGCTCGTCTACCTGGTGCATATCATTCTGTCAGTCTTCTCGCAGGGCTTAAACGTAGCACTGCCTGGTCATCTCTCAAGGGGTTTTAATTCACTCCGCCAAAAACTTTCCTCCCTTTGGTCAAAAACTTTTCGTCTTCGCCCCTTGAGTTCTGCCTGCGGCCGCACTCCGTTCGCCCTTGCCGCGAGATGACTAACCGAAAGATAAAAATAATAACCCGAGGAGAAAAACAGCATGAATACACAAAACGTCAACGTCAAAACCGCCACAAGAAAATCTACCGAAAGATACGATGAATAAATCATTTCTGTTGAGGCACGAGCGAAACAAATTATTGAAGCTGCGCAACCAAAGTTAAAAACGGGGTACTGCGTTGCAATTGCAGCGGACAGCAAACATGGCCAACAAATCGAAATACGCAGTGAAGGTCGATTGGTTTGGCGTGCCTGGACATTTGAATCGGGATTCATCTCAGACCTGACACTACAAGTCGGTTTTGTAAAAAACGCTGAATAGCTCAACACCTGGGCGAATAACTCAGAGACGCTGTTATAAATCACATGAAAATATTAAGGAAATCACTGATGAAAACACAAGCTAAAAAAATCATTGTCGTTGGCCAGATTGTTAGCACCGAACTCTATGGGTTGGGGAGAGGGGTTGTCTGTTCTATTAATGGTGAGCAATCTCAATACGGTCAAGATACAAATGTGAACGGGGTTATCCGGCAGGGGGGTGGAAACGCAAAGTTTGATATTGCATTTTTTAATGGCGAACGTTCACGGTTCATTCCTGAGTGCATTTTGCGAAGTGCGCAATGGTCTATTCATGAAGAGGTTGCCACCGTTGATGCAGTGAAGATGGCCATTGAATATACCGATGTGATCACAGAAAAAAAAGCAGAAGAAGAGAAATTAGAAAGGGAAAGGTTTTCCCAGGAAAAGGAGAGGGTGAAAAACTTACCTGAGTATAAATTATTGCAAACTGATGATCTCGGAGCAAAGGGGGTAGCCATTAACATAAGAAAAGAACTCAAGGCTGCACATCCAAAAGTTAAGTTTTCTGTTCGTAAACGTGATTATGATTGTGTGTACATTGGTTGGACTGATGGTCCAACAGAAAAACAAGTTCGAGAAATTACCGACAAATATAAGTATGGCCGTTTTGATGCGATGCAAGATATGTACGAAGACAATAGTTCACCGTTCAATGAAGTTTTTGGCGGCGCTAAGTACGTTTTAACAGAACGGGCAAGGTCAGACGCACTTATCAAAAAAGCGTTAGAGATAGCACTGGAAAAGTATGGCTGTGAACTTATAACCGAAGAATGCAATGTAGAGGCTTATCACAAAGGGAAGCTGAATAACTTCCGGTGTGATTTTTTCTACCACGGTTTGTCTCATGAAATCCATATCATTGCCCAGAATTTAGTTTTGTGAGGTCATTCCCCGGTCAGAGCGTTGACTGGGGTTTTTTAAAGATAGAATGGGTGAAAAAATCGGAGTGATATTTGATATGATGATTTTCGCGCGCCTATAAGCCTAATCCCCCATTGAGGGGGTGAGGCTTATTCTCCCCACCCGCCCAGCGGAAAATAAATTTCCCGCTCCCGCTGCCCCAAAGGGGCGCCCAGGTTAGCACCAAAATCATGTATGATTTTGGCAGTGCCAGTTTGAGTTATACGCTTATCCACATCTACACAATCATCGTTATTTCACCTTGCCCCGGTGAAATAACCGCTCCCGTTCATTTCCTCTCGAGTTGGATAGGAAATTTCACTGGCTTAGATTCATGTGCATATGTGGATAAGATGATGTTCAGTCGATTACTTTGGCTTTTATGTTACCGGCCTTGATCCCTTTATAGATACTATCTATTTTCATGGCATAACGGTGTCGTGCAGCGATAGTCTCATCTTTATTCTTAACTCCAGCGTTGTACATCCCCACAGCGAGCCAGGTAGCTCCATAGGCATTAAAATTACGCCGTAGTACCATGGCCCCAACATGAATGTTTAAGCAAGGCTCATTTAACAGACGTTCTATCGTTAACTGAGGATAATCCCTGCGGAACCTTTGCAACGTTTTACTGTTAATCTGCATTACACCGTAATCAGTACTTACGATCTTCCCCTGCTTATTTTTATTGTTGTTTATCGCACGAGGATTGAAGGAGGATTCGCGATAAGCAATTGACCGGATGTAATCAGGGTCAATACTGTAATAGCGCCCTGCGCGATCGAAACAATCCGCATGGACCCAGGTCGATATAAAAAGAAACACAGTTGTGCATGCTCGCGCTAACGATGAGTTCATCCAAGTGCCCCTGAAATTAAAACAACCGGAATGACGATTATACCAGACGCGAATTTTAGAACCAGAAAAGAACACACCACTCGCAAATTAAAATTTTCTGGATGTTTCCTTTAATATCAATTGATTATAGTATGATTGGGTGTTTTTTGTTCGATTGCGATGGTTTCTTAAGTGATACTAATAAGTAACCTATTGGTTACTCAATGGATTCTTTTTAGTGCTTGCAATACTATCAATAGGTTAACTATGATTACGCTTCAATGGTTACACGATGGTTCCGCTTGAGTGGCTAGATGGTGACGCTTGTTTGTGTTTTTTTTAAACGCGAAATACCTGCACCTCAACTAACAGGCCGAGAACCGAGTGCAAGTCAATCTAATCAATACTGGATGTAAAAACATGAGTGATGAAAGTCAAAAACGCGCAAATAGGGTAAACCTAACCGTTCCCTATTCATTTCTTGAAAAAATAGACCACCATGTTCAAGTTAGGCTTGATGATGGTGAAACTCGCGATACAGCGAACCGCGCAGCCTTTGTAATGGAAATGTTTAAACTTGGCTTGCGAGTGCATGAGAATAAGTTGAGTAAGGATGAAAATCAGAAATCATTGGATGATAAATTGAAGATGATTGCAGGAAACGTACTTCTTACATCGTTCCTTTCAGAAGCGCTTTACTTTGTGATGCAGGAAACTGTAGAACCAGGCAAGGTTATTAAGGGGAGTCAGTTTATAGATGAAGATTTTGTTGGTGCGGTAAAAGAGCGAATTTCTGGAAAACTTACTGAATTCTTCAAATGAAGACACGGGCGATAATGTCGCCCGGTGTGTTTCTATGATATTAATTTGTTAATTTCTTTGGTGATATCATTAATCCTCCCTGGTTTAACTATCAATGGTACATCTGCATGAGTATAACTTTCAGGGTAAGCGCTAATGAATATAAATGGGGTGTTCTGATTCGGCCCTTCACGATTCCGAATGATGCTTAATAGCTGGTCGCCCGACATAACAGGCATTTGCAGGTCGCTCAAAACAATGTCATAGGGAATGCGCATTAGTTTTTCTATTGCTCTATTTGCAGAGCAAACCGCTTCCGCTTTATATCCTACACTGTTCAATGTAGATGTCATCGAATTACAGGTCAATTCATTATCATCAACATAAAGAATTGTTAAATCTTTATGTACACCATCTATTACGTGTGCATTGTCAAGGTTTTCCATATCACATTCATCTGCTATATCAACAGGAATTTTAACAGTAAAGCAACTCCCGTTATTTGGCTCGCTGTTTAAATGTATACTGCCGTTCATTGCCTTTATTATACCATCAACGATAGCAAGACCCATTCCTGAACCAGGGACGGAGGAGGAACCGTTATCTATTCTGACGAATGGTTGGTAAATTATTTTTTGCTTTTCCTTATCGATTCCTATCCCGGTATCCTTTATCTCAATAGTCAATATTGAGTGGGATTTATCATCTGTAAGTGATGCAGCGATTGAAATTTCACCTTTATCTGTATATTTAAAAGCATTTGTTAAGAGGTTTTCAATGATTTGAGTTAGCCTCACTTGGTCGCTAATTATTAAATCAAGTGGTTGTGGTTCTATCGTGGCTACTAAGTGCTTTTTACTGAATTTAGCATTGCATTCAGATACTGTTCGATTGATTATTTCACTAATATTAACAATTGATTTATTTATCTTGATCGAGCCGTTGTCTATTTTTGCGTACTCAGCTAGGTCATTCATTTGTTGCTCAATTTGAGTGACGGCACCTTCAAGCCGACGCAAAACCTTTTCATTAGTCTTTTCCTCTGGAGAGAAAATGATTACCTCTATGGAGCTAACAATGGCTTGCAATGTGGTTCTTAACTCGTGCCCTAGCTTTCCGAGAAATGCATTCTTGTTATTAAATGCTTTCTTCTCTGACTCAAGCTGGTTATTCATTGATGTAAGCTGCTTGAATGATATAAGCAACATGATTATCAAAATTACGTATATCGCAATGATAGGTACTTTGAATGAGTTACCTTTCTGCAAGTAGTCGTCATAAATGATAGTTCTTTGTCTAACTTCCGCATGGTCTGCAATAGCAATCAAGGCAAGGTTTTTATCACGGATAAAGCTAATATACTTGAGAATCAAATCAAAATCAGGGGTTGGCTTTTGTAGTTCGTTATCAATTTTCTCTAGAGTTCCATGTATTGCATTAATTGTTTTACCGTAATCATCCTCTAGATATAGATAACGTGTCGAATCGCTTTTATTCAATAAAACATTTGATCCTGAAAATAATAGGTCTAGATCTCTCTGTAGCACTTTTTTATCTGTAGACTCCAACCTCAGCTGTCTTTCTGTTTTCGCCTCAAAAGCAGCTAATTTTATAGCGAATTTTGCTATGGCCCAAGCGTAGTTTTCCTGCGGGCCAGCGGAGCTGACGTTATGTTCAGTAGAAAAGTACCTGTCGTACATCCAGTAAAATGAACCTGTCAGCATGATGAAGGCAATCAGATACTGTACGATGATTTTTTTTAATTTCATTTTTCCATTACCGTTATGCTATCCACTTGCCATGCTGAACGAGAGTAATAGATTGGTTTACTCAGTTCTGAAGGGTTATCATCGATAGGATATACAACAAAATAAGGTCCAAAATCTCTAACTCTTAATTCTTGATCTCCTCTTCTGTTGGCCAAAAGGATATTGTAGTTATCTACATCGCTCATTGGGATATCGACCCAGTAGTCATTGAGCGCATGAACTCTTAACCGCTTGCCATGAAACCCAGTAGCTTCTAGTACATCCTTTACTCTAACGCCTGAAAATGTTGTCTTAGGTAGCCATGGGGTTGAGGTTGTGATGGATGATTGCGGTAGTTTATCTAAATTTTTCTTGCTGAATGTAATGCTGCGATGCGACTTCTCATCCTTTATTGTCAGGTCACCAATATTATATTCACCAGCAGTCGCGGATGTATAGATTAAAAACATGACCGAAAGGATACCTGTACGGGTGATATTAATGATTTTCATAGTATTCCTCGTACTTGTTTTTAACATGTTTGATTATAGCTGGGCATTCCGATTCGTGCAGGTTTTCAGTCACTACATCACCTATGTATATTGATGTGCAATGTTTGTAATATTTGCTTCTTAGCTCTGGTCTAACAGAGGTAAAAATACATGTAGTAGGAATATCATATGCGGCTGAAATATGTAGGGCTGATGAGTCACATGTATACACATAACTCGAGTTTGCAATTGCTCTAATGAAGTCAGAAGTGCTTTTACATTGATCTGTTATGTTTTTAAATTTTGGATGAGAAACTGAACTAAATCCAACAATTGGAACTTGTAGTGTCGTATGTAGTTCATCAATTATCTTATAGTGATATTTTTCCGGAATTGCCCTTAATTTTGTGCTTGCATTAGGGCAGAAAATGGCATACTTAAACTTATGATTTTCTTTTCTTTGAATTACATGCTGTAACCAATGGTTCTGCTTCCATTCCGAAGGGATGTTCATGCAGTCTATGCCTAAATTCTTAAGATAGAAGTCATGCATTTCCATCTCATTGAAGTCTTTCCAGTATAGCTGATTACCTATATCGATATTGACAGCCTTATGAGAAAGCCGATTTATATCGTATGGCATATACTCGATACGTTCGAACAAGTGTTTTGCAATGTAATACACTTCCTCTACATATGTATGGCATGATTCAGGTCTTATAAGGGAGATTCTTATGTTTTTGTTTATCTTCTTTATGCAATCAACCGCTCCAATACCTACAATAGAATCACCAAGGGTTACACCTAACCCATTGATTATATTAAGTTCACTTTCATTTCTGTAATCCTTTATAAATTTTTTCAGTGAATGGTTTAAAATATCACTTCTTGACAGTTTATCTATCACCCCATCCAATGTGGATTTGGATAAGTCAAATGATGAGGTGATGTATGACGAGTTTTTAATCAAGCTTCCATTGTTTTTTACAATATCCAACTTCATATTCACCTTAAAAAATATTTATCTATAAGTCGCTGTATTGAATTTATTTTAAGAGGTTTGCTAAATGGACCTATAATATCAAAATCACTAATGGCTGTAGCTATTTCATCATCAACTTCCTCGCTGTCTTGTCCTGTAAGTACAATTATCATTGCGTGTGGTTTTTTTGATTCTCTGATTTTCCTTATTGATTCGTAGGCTGATTTTTCATGAACTATCCAATCCATAACGTATACATCGTAAGGAGATGTGGATATTTTATCCTCTAAATCAGATAGGTTTGAAAAAGAATTGACGGTGTAATCGCCATGGCCAATTATTTCAGAGATGCTCTCTAGCACATCGTGGTCATCATCAAGTAATGCAATTCTTTTTTTCTTTACTTCAGTTTTATTGCTTTCAATTATAATCATACCTATGAACCTTCTGGCGTCATTGTAGAGTTCATTTTCCTCAATTTCTTCAGTTTTAAATACGTGCCATTTGTCATTAACTTTTACTGCTGAATATTCTCTGCGTTCCTTGCTGTTTTCTTTCGATAAGTAAATTTTGCAGGGTAGCTCTATTTTCTCAATGTTAAATACAGCATCTTGTTTTTCTGATAGTTCATTTTCGAACATAGCAAAGAATTGACTCATCGTTATGTTAAGTGATCTGACTACTTGCTCTAATTGCGTTAGTTCCCAGGGCGCGGTTCCTTTGAGTTTACGTTGTGCTTGAGGGGTAGACACGTTTAAGACATCACGAATGTGCGAGGCCTGCTTGTGCTTCGGAATGCCGTTCATTGTCATGACGTTTGAGAGCATCTCACCGGCATGCATTTCACTGGTATTAATAGATTTCATTTTTCATTGACCCATCTGAGGATTCTTCTAGTAAGTGATGTAGAGATTCTAATAAATGGGGGTAAAAATTCAATACAAAACAATGACTTCCATATGATAAGAAAATTCTATCTGTTCTTTTTGAGGTGATATGTATCTACTATTTATCTTAATATGATCAAAAATAGTAAAATCCTCTTGAGATGACCATAAAATGTTTGCATAATGCGATAAGTTTCTTGTGTTGTTAATCGTGGCAAGACTACTTTTCCTAAGTGCGCACATGAAGACACAAGACATTTTGGCTCTTAGTTAGCCACATCTTACGTCGACTAACGTGGTTGATTTTTAATGAAAAAAATAACATTCACATCTGAACTTGATGTTAAAGAGATAAACATATCCCTTTTGCTCTGGGTAGATGAAAACCAACTGTTATCGCAATCAACACAACGATCTGGCAGGTCAAAGAAGCAAGAGGCTACCCTTCGCCTTTGTGACCATTTGAAGGAGTTTGCTGATTTACCAAATTTCTGGAGTCAGCCAGCTAAGCGGGATTCTTCGTATAAAGAGGTCAACATCACCATTCAACTCAACGAAGAAGATAATCGCCTGCTCACTTCATCTGCTGCGCGTTCTGGTCGTTCAAAAAAAATGGAAGCTATGCTTCGGCTCAGTCACCATTTAAAAACTTTTGCTGATATCGCTGCAGAGGGAAAACGTTTTATAAACAGTAATTAGTTATTCAGGCCAACACCAGGGCCTTTGCAGTACCAGGGAATCTATTTAATTTAACTTGTTTTTAATACGACACAGCAAGGAGGTATATAACCAGACACTCTAATTATGGTCATACACAACATCAAAAACTTTATCCTCACTGTTAAAGGAATCTCCAATGAACGGTCAACTCTCTACGTCCGTCAAGTCCCCGCGCATTTTGGGTGCGGTAGCCATGACAAAAGCAAATTTGTATAACCCAAATGTATTAACCATGGTCGGTTTAACTCTCATGGCTCTGGCATTAATGTTTATGCCATCCACTCATGCTGAGGCAGTCGACCTCTTTACTAAAGGCCGGACGAATATCAAAGATACTTTTGGTTTAAGTTCTACTGTCGTTTGGATCCTGTATATCATCGAAGGTCTGGGCGCAGTATTCACCTATACCAAAACCAAAAACCTGGCTGTATTTGGTGGTATCGCGGCAGTCATGGTCTTTGTTAACGTACTGTTCGGTATTATTCCTTAACCGCAGGCATTAACTATGGAACAACGTAACCGATATAAATATCCGGCTACGTTTTCCGAACAACCGCGTTGGGTGGGGCTTCCTCGGGACGAGTTTATTATTTATGTTCCTTTGGGCTTACTGGCAATATTCGTCAATTTATGGATATTTTGCCCCACCCTCGCTATCGCTGTGTTTGGGATACGTCGTCTGAAGAAAGGTAAGGGAACCAGCTACTTGCTGAATTTGGCTTACTGGTTTTTGCCAACGAGCATACTACGCTTTTTCCTTTCCGTTCTGCCTGAAAGTTTCAAACGTTACTGGGTTGCCTGAGGGAATGCACCATGGAATTCAAACTCACGGCGGCCAGAAATCGAAATCTGTCCGTCGCTATCGTTATTCTTCTTATTATCTCCATTCTTAGCCTGGCGCTCTGCCATCGGCTTTACTCTGATAATCGCGATCTAACTGAAACGTTGGTGAGTAACAAACAAACCATTGTTTTACCTATGGGGGCGAATAAAGAATTTGCCTTTAACGGTGAGCGTGGCGATGCACGTTATATACGCCTCATGGCCCTGAGCCTTCTAAATCTGCGTCTTAACGTCTCTAACGAAACAGCTGCTGAAAGCCATTCCTTACTCCAGGCCTACGCATGTGATGGTCAGAGAGAGAAAATGGAACCTGCATTGAATGCTGAACGTCGCCTATTGAAAGCCAATGACGGAAGTTCGGCATTCTATCCATCTGACTTTAAAGTCTGGGCTGACAAAGGGATCGTTGAGGTTGTGGGTAAATTGCAATTTATTTACGGGTTACAAAAACCTGAACCTGTAGATAAACGGTACCAGCTGCGTATCGACACCCGTAATGATGGGATGTGTTTCAACGCTTTTGTGGAGGTGCCCGTTGAAAAGTAAATCGCTGATGTTTGCAATGGTTCTTGCCAGCTCTGTCGTGCAGGCGCAAGAGGTGGATATTAACCCTAATGCTCGCCTGGCGCTGGCTGTTAGTAACACTGACCCCAATTATATTTCCGTCATGGATGACCGGGTTATCGCTATTCAGGCCACGCAGGGAGTACTGTCCGATAAACGGACGACGGCAGGGGGGGCTGTATTATTTTCAACCGTCTCAGATAAGCCCTTTACGCTGTTTGTTCAGACCGAGTCAGGGTTTGCCTTCTCTGTTATGGCTTCACCGAGAAAGCAAGCAGGGCTGTCACTGGTAGTAAATAACCGTGAGGTTCGTGGCAGCGAAGCAGCGCGTGAATGGGAAGGCTCGCAGAATACGTACAGCGCACTCGTCACCAGCCTAATTACGAAATTCATCAATAACGACAAGCCTTCAGGGTTTGTTTACACAAAAAATCGCGATGTCCCATTATCCCCCTCAATCGACACCTATTTTCTCGTTCGACCCGTGTCAGCATGGCAAGGGGATAAGCTCCGCATTGTACGCCTGGATATCACCAATCGATCATCCTCCCGCATTGAACTGAACGAGCGCTACTTCTGGTCAAAAGGGGTTATGGGGGTGTCGTTTTGGCCACAGGTCGATCAACTGTCACCTGGGACAACCGTGTCTGCCATCGTATTACTCCGTGATGGGGAGAAACCACGATGAACCTGAACATCAATAAAGTGGTTCAAAGCAAACAGCGCAAATTGTTTGCCTTGATACTCAGCGGTATCGCTCTGGTGCTTGGGACGCTTTGGTTTCTTAACGATCGTGCCGGTGCATCTGCCGGAGGTGAAACTACCGAGGTACCGGTCGGGAATGGATTACCTGAGCCTGATTTAACTGGCGCGGTCACCAATACGTTTGATGGTGATGTTCAAGGCGGTGTTCTTGTTGATGCGCAGCTGCGTGAGCGTGAAGCAAACAAAGCTGTGAATGACATGAAAGAGACGATGCTCGACATCAAAAAGCAACTTGATGAGATGAAGGGGAACAATGACAGCCTGAAGACCCAGATGAGTGATCTACAGGTTGAATTGGACAAAGCCAAAATGAACCAACCCGTTGCACCAACCCCTCAGGAGGTGGGAAACGGTGCGCTGCCACCCGCACAATATCGACTGGGTCCACCGCCCGTGTCCCGTGGCCAAATCGATAGTCCTTTGTTTGATTATACCGAGATTGATAAGCCCAAAAAGAAAACCAGTGCAGCGTTCTACGTCCCAACCGGCACATTCTCCAACGCGATTATTATCGAAGGTGCTGATGCCAACGCATCTGTGCGGGGACAGGAAAAACTGGTCCCCATGCAGTTCAAATTGACCGGGATGGCTCACATGCCCGGCAACCAACGCAGTGACAAACTGGCCAGTTGCTTTGTTACCGCTTCGGTCTTCGGTGAAATCTCTAGCGAACGCGGCGAAGTTAAGACAGAGCGCCTCTCTTGCATCATCAACGGCAAGCACATCGATCAGGAAGTGAAAGGACATGTGGCGTTCTACGGCAAGAACGGCATCAAGGGTGTACCGGTGATGCGTAACGGTAAACTCCTTGGTCTTTCCTTTGCGGGGGGCGCACTGAGCGGTCTGGGGCAGACTGCCTCGCAGGTCGGCCAGACGGTGGCCGGTGTCGGTGCCACAACAACTATCTCTGCAGGTGATGCCGGGCGTGCTGCTATCGGCGGTGGTGCAAGTACTGCGGGTAGCAAGCTTGCCGATTATTACATCCAGCGAGCTGAACAGTATCACCCAATTATCCCGATCGGTGCCGGCAACCGGGTCGAGGTGGTGTTTCAGGAAGGCTTCAAGGCTGAGTTTATCGAAGATATTGAGGAAGCGGAGAAACAGGCGAATAACCCGACAGGTCAACAGGCGCAAGCCGGTACGGCGGATACGACGACCCAGTCTCAGGGAAATAGCGGTCTACCGCCGGAGCTCATCGGCAAGCTGGGAGACGCAGCTGCACTCAAGATCCAAGACTTTGTCACACCGGCACCGGGTGCGCCGCAGAACGGCGGCTAAGGAACGATGATGACCTTATCAATCTCTCTCTTTATTGCTTTTGTGGTCGGTTATGTCATTGGCGGATGTCGACATAAAAAGGATGAAGATGGGCGCCTGAACATCATCCGGGCTCGTCTGGACCGGGTTGATGGGGCTTACCAAAACATCAAAAGTGTCTGTAACGGCAGCGATGTTGCGCTGGTCCGCATTATTGATGAACACCGCAGCGTTGTGAAATCCCTGTTTCAGTGGGCACCTGATCTTATTGAAGCGCACCCTGACCTGATAACGCGCCTGTATTCCGTAGATCGCCGACTCAGTCAGATAGCCAATCACATTGACCGTCAACGACCTGCACTGTCTGTACACGATGTTTACGATCCGCTGGCTGAGCTGATGCGTTCAGACAATCGTGTGAACCCAACCTCACTCCATTAACGGTGATCCCCATGATTGACTCGACAATTTCCCTCGACGAATTCGAAGACCTGCTAAGTGAAGACGGTTTGCCAGATGAGGCACTGGCCGTAATACGCCAGATCTTCATTGATATTCGCCCGGTGACTCAGCGTTTTAAAGCCAATAGCAATGAGTTAATTAACCTGGCTGTGTCCCATTCTCCGACCTACGCGGAATTGCCGGATGACCGGCGGGAATTCTTTAACGGAGTCATGAAACTCCCAATATTTTTCATGATAGACCCGGATTAAAGGAGCTGTGAGATGGATAAATCGAATACAAAGATGGCTGGGGTGTATGGGGTACTGTTGCTGGCGTGGTGGAGCGGCTGGTTAGCACTGGATGCCTGGCGCATTGAACATCTACTTACCAATGTCGACAAATGGGTCAGTTTTCGACAAGACATTCTCATTTGTGTGGTTACGTCGGCGTTATCCGCAATTGCCATGATGGTACATGCAAAAAAAATAAATGCTGTTTACGCGCTGCTGGGGTGCCTGGCGGCGACATTGGCCATCATGCTCGCGCACGTTGGCGGTACTTCTTTTATCAACTGGCAATTTAATACGGCACTTTTCTGGACTTGGTTCTCAGGTGTGGGGTTTGGTCTGACGATTCTCCTGCCGGTTGTAACTTTCTTCGCTGCAAAATTTCTTGATTATTAAAAATATTAGCCTTCGCATGCGGGGAAACCTGCAGTAGGCACCCAAAGACTCAAACGAGGAATGACCTTCATGAAACACATTCTTTCCTACGCGCTGCTGTGCAGCGTGGTAATGCTTTCCGGCTGCGCCGGTATGAATTCAGAATTTGAGTTCGACAAGCCCGCGAAAGACAGCGGCATCTGGATGTCTCAGGCCGATGATATGACGTTGGGTAATAACACCGGCGCTGCACCAGGGCATTCTGCCAGCGGTACGAACCACGTCGATCTGGACGGTTATCGACTTATCGACACGGGTCATGTCCGTCTCGATGTACAACCACTGGTCACCGGATCCCGAGTTATGCAAGGGGCTGCGCCGATAGGGTATCCATTACGCACCTCCGTACCCACCTCGGGCGGTGTGTTTACCGCATCAGCTGGCACTCCGTCCGCAAATACCGGCACGGTCTCTTGCAATACCCCACGCTGCTACCCTGAACCGGCCGCAGCGTTCCGTAAACCGGATGGAGTACAGCGTATCTGGATAGCGCCTTATGTGTCACCCGATGATGCGGTGCATATGGGGGAGATCGTCTTTGCCGTCGCCAAGCCGGCTGACTGGAACGGCGTACTCTGAGGTCAATCCTATGTTTGATTTTTCACGATTCAAGTTCGACCCGCTTAATGTGATTGAAACCGTTGGCAGCATACTCGGTGAAAAAGACACACTGAACGAGACCCAAAAGAAGCTAGACGATATGGAATATCCCCATATTCGCGACCTGCTCCCGTTCGCTGACTATAAAAGTGACGACCAGTTTTTTATCAATAAAGACTCCATTGGCTTCATTCTTGAAGCCCAACCCTTGATTGGCGCCAATGAATTATTGGCCGACAGCCTGGATACCTTATTGCAGGATAAGGTGCCTCGCGGCACGCCGTTGCAGGTCATGATGGTCAGCAGTCGTGCGATTAAGGAACAGATTGAGTATGGCCTTAAAGATTTTGGCTGGAAAGGTCACAGGGCTGAGGACTGTAACGATGTCACTCGTCGGTTCTATCTAAATGGCGCTCAACATGAGTTTCCCAACGATCTGGGCCATCCTCTTACGTTGCGAGATTACCGACTTTTCTTCACCTGGGGAATGAAGGTCAAACACGTTACCGAAACCGACTTTGTCCGGTTACGGGATGTGAGGCGTAATTTAGTGAATGCCCTGACATCTGCGGATATACATGCCCAGCCTATCGGTGTAGAGCGCTTTATGGGGGTGATGCGCGAGCTGCTGAACCACGATGTCAATCGTTTGTCGGCGTATGACATTCCTTATGATCCGCAGGCAGATCTGAAAGCGCAGATGGTTGACCAAACCACTTCATGGCAAGTTAAACCGGGTTATATCCAGGTGAGTGGCAGTGACGCGAAGCAGCGACCGTTCAGCAGCAGGATGGTCAGCCTGAATCTCGACCGTAATCCGCAGGAGCATTACCTGTGGCAGAACGGGGACATATTGGCAGACCTGACGTCGCCGACCAACGGCATCCCCTGTCCCTTTGTCTTTAGCATCGTCCTAATAACCGAAGATCAGGCGAAAAGCCAGGGAGAGGCGACTCGGGAGTTTCTGGCGTTGGATACACGGGTTAATACCTCTTATGCCAAATATATTCCCAATACGGTACCCCGTCACCAAGAGTGGAAAGACGTTCGCCAACGGCTGCTGGCCAACCAGACTGCGCTGACCAGCTACTTCTACGGTGTGACGCTCTTTTGCGAGGACAGTGATGACGTGATGGCCAGGGATACCGAACGAACCAAAAATGCCTTTGCGGCGCAGGGGTTGAAATTTGTTCGGGCCGATTTCATGCAGATCCGTAACCTGATGGGGGCTATCCCCTTTACCACTGTGGATGAGAAGTTGTGGAATGACTTCAAACGAACAGGGGCTTTACAACGTTCTGAGACATTCCATTCAGTCAACCTGATGCCGATTATTGGCGATAACAAGCTAAGTCCTGCTGGACTCCTGATCCCAAGTTACCGTCACCAGTTAGCCTTTCTCGATGTGTTTGATGAAAACTTGCCCAACACGAATTATAACTGGTTCTTATCCGGAACATCTGGTGCGGGTAAGTCGGTATTGGCGCAGGGCATTGCGCGCCAGGTACTAGACGTCGGTGGATTCCTCAGCATCAAGGATATAGGTGATTCCTATAAAGCCTTCTGCCATAGCGTCGGCGGTACCTATATCAACGGCAGTACGCTCAAATTTAACCCCTTTGCCAATATCACTTCAGAAACGCTTCACCTGATGGCTGAGCGAGTACGTGACCAGATATGCATTCTTGCCAGTCCTAACGGGTTGCTCGATGAGGTTCATGAGTCGCTGATACTTGAGTCCATCACCGAGTCATGGCCGAAATATCAACAAGATATGCGAATTGACCATGTCGTGGAGTATCTGAAAAAACGTCAAAATGATGTTGGCCGGCAACACTCGGTACAAATGGCTGGCCGCATCGATGAAATCGTGACGTTGTTAAGCAAATACACAACCCGCGGTATCTACGGCACCTATTTCAACAGTTCCGAGCCAACTCTAAAAGGTACCGAGCAGTTTGTTGTAACAGAGATGGGCGACTTGAAGAAGCAGGGCGATCTACTTGCGGCAGTACTGTTCTCGATGATGTTGTGGACAGAGAACCTGATGTACAGCACCCCCCGCAGCCTTCGGAAGATGGATATCACCGATGAGGGATGGAAGATGCTCAGCAGCACCAGTGACAGAGTTAGGGGCTTTATCGAGGAGGGCTACCGCACCGCACGTCGGCACAATGGTTCTTACGGCACGGTGACGCAGGCCATCCGCGACAAAAACCTGAGTACAGCGGCGTTGGCGGCGTATGACAACAGTTCCTTTAAGTTTACTACCATGCAGGACGCCAAGGCGTTCAGTACCTTCAAGCAGGAAGAACCTGATGCATTTAACGAGTTGGAGTGGAAGCTGATCAGTAAGTTTCCGCCGGCCAAGAAAGCGAAATACAGTTCTTTCCTGGTCAACGTTGGCTCATATAGCAGTTTTCACCGACTCAAACTCGATCCGCTGACCGACAAGCTGTTTTCCTCTAAAGGGGATGACTTTACTTACCGGGAAAGGAGGCTGAAGGAGGGAGCGGACATCAAGGACATCTTATTTGAAATGGCTGAGCACGATCCGCATTCGCGGGAGGTTCTCGACCACCTGCGGAGGATGGAAGCATGAACATCAAACAGTTAATGGTTACGGTGTTGTTGTCGTCGCTGCTCACACTGGGAGCGGGTGTGGCTGCCTGGGAATGTTGGCTGAAGCCACCTACCCTGGTCAGTTTTGATCTTAAAGGTACTACCGACCAGTTCCTGATTCAGAGCGCCAAACTCAACATCACTAATGAACAACGCGACGCTTTGCTGGGTCGGTTTAACCGAAAACTGACACAGGTGATTGACCGCTGGGCGACCGAGCATCACCAGTTGGTGATCGTGAGCCCGGCGGCGGTCAGCGGAATGGAAGATGTCAGTCCGCAGATTAGGCATGAACTTGCTCTGTCTATGAAGGAAAAAGAAAAATGAGCCTATCAATCAAACTTCTTTTCGTGATTGTAGTGCTTGTGATCATGGTTTCTTTCTTGCGGATGGGGTCGTCGACTCCGCTGCCTTCTACCCGACCGATTACGTTTATCGAAGGGACTGCTGTCAGCCTGCCCGAGTTTGTGTATGCCGAGCAAGTTGCCGACAGACCGTTAATAGTGGATTTAAGTACCGAAGACAATGCCTGTCATATCACGGTGTCGTTGGTGGGATTGCAGGGAGGCGGTGGTGATCTGACCGGGCGTATTGAGCGAGGCGAATGTTGGGGCAAGGCCGTCAGCGAGGGGTTGGTCAGGGCATCGTCTTCCGCGACCTCTGCTGGCAAGTCGAGGCTGGACCGTCGTATTGATGTTGCCGTTATCAAATAGTAGATAAGGAGAAACCATGAGTCACAACGAAAATTCAGTCGGCAAGGGCGTTTCCAGCATTTTCAAGCGCCAAACCGACGCTTGGGTACCGGCCCCGCCCCGTCCTGGTCTGGTGTTTGCCCAACGTTTGGGGTGGTCCGCATTGGCGGTTGCATTAGGATTGGCAATCGCTGGTTACGCCAGTCAGACCTTCTGGAGTGCGCTGTTTGCCGGGTTGTACTCGCATAATCAGGCGTTGTCTGCAGACGCACAGGCACTCAAACCGCTGACGAATATCACGATGTATGCCATTCCCACGTTGTTTTATGCAGGTGGGGTCGGGGCTTTTGGTGTTGGTGTGGCTGGTCTGCTTGTGCACGATGTCGGCCAGTGGGTCGATAACTGGCGGGCGCAGCGGCGAGGGCTCCCCTCATGCGACTGAGGTGGTTCATCATAGTCCTCGCCGTCCTGATCATGGTCTACGTATTTTTCGCTCCCCCTTCAATTCGTGAACAGCGCACAAATCAAATGTATCAACAGATCGCACGGGAAACGACGGTGTGCCCTCAGATATCGGATGTGCTCAGGTCCTGGCGTGATACGAAGGATCAGTTGATTGCCTGTATCAAAACGGCGCCGGTGCAACAGGGCGCAGCACTCTACGGTGTGATGGGGGGACTGGGACTGTTCGTCCTGTGGTGTTCACGACGAAGGAAAAAAACCGATGAAACTTAAGTTTGCTGGGTTGTTTATGGTCCTTGCTCTGCCCGTCAGCGCTGCAGATCTGGGAACCTTCGGTGAGGTTTGGGATGTTCGGGAGCAAAATTTACTGACAGTCATTCAAACACGCCTGAAAGATCACTTTGCCGGCCGCAGCCAGGCCGACATCCAGAAAGAATTACAAGACCGCGTCACTGAAAGCGCAATGCGGCCGGCACCAGTGGAGGGTGTAGGGCGCGGCCCCAAAACCTGGGTGCGCCAGTTTGATCCGGCCATCGTCTCCAGTCAGGAACTGGCTGACCACAACGGCACCGTCTTTGTCCGCAAGGGGCAGCGCGTCTCGCCTTTTGATGTCATCCCGGTTTTCAACGAAACGTTGTATTTCATTGATGGAGACGATGCCGAACAGGTGGCGTGGATGAAGCAGCAAAAACCGACTACAGCCGTCAGCAAAATTATTCTGGTCAGCGGCAGCATCAAGGACAGCGCTGAAACGTTAGACAGCCGTATTTACTTTGACCAGGGGGGCGCGATAGTGCGTCGTTTCGGCATCAAACAAATCCCGGCCATCATCACCCAGGAGCCGGGAAAACCCTTACTGCGTATAACCGAAATAGGATTACCTTGATGAAAAAATTAATGTTTGCGACCGTCTTGCCTCTTCTTTTGTCAGCCCACCCCGCAACAGCCGTTGAAACACCCACAGTAGAAATCTATACGC
The DNA here is from genome assembly GCF_036500665.1 of Cedecea sp. Classification (NCBI taxonomy): domain Bacteria; kingdom Pseudomonadati; phylum Pseudomonadota; class Gammaproteobacteria; order Enterobacterales; family Enterobacteriaceae; genus Cedecea; species Cedecea sp. Next base: position 29,571 of record NZ_DASYBS010000035.1, on the reverse strand, counting down.
CAGGTGAGCAAGAAGCCATTGGTCAGATCGCCGCGGCCTACCTTCGGGCCCACCCGGAGATCCTGATCGAAATGAGCGAGAAACTGCAGCATCAGGAAGAGCAGCAGCAACAAAAAGGCGCTATTGAGGCGGTGTTGGCTAACCAGAAAACCCTGCTGCAGGATCCGGCCAGCCCGGTGGTACACCCCGACGGTGATGTGGCACTGGTGCAATTCTTTGACTACCAGTGCATCTGGTGCTCCCGCATGGCACCAGTGGTCGAGAGTCTCGTCACCGGTGACGCCAAGTTGCGCGTCACTTTCAAGGAATGGCCGATCTTCGGTAAACAGTGGCCATTGTCGACCTTTGCAGCCCGGACCGGGTTGTCTGTCTGGGCAGCCAAAGGAGCCGTCGGCTACCAGCAGTACCACAATACGCTGTACCAAACCGGCCATGTGGAAGGGCAATTGACCCGAGAAGATATTGCGCGTGCGGTGACTGCTGCCGGCGCCGACGATGCAAAACTGGAGCGAGTACCGGAAACGCAGCTCAGCGCCACTGCTGAACTGGCGAGTCAGTTAGGCATCAACGGTACACCGGCCTTTATCGTGATGCCGGTGAATGGGGCCTCTGTCGCCAACACCTCGGTGATGTTTGGCGCAGTCGATGCCGCTACGCTGCAGTCGGCCATCACCAAAGCGCGGTCAACCGGGAGTGCTCAGTGAAGCGCCGCTGGCTGGCGCTGGGGTTACTGCTTATCGGTGGCGTGAGCAGCGGGGCGGCATCAGCAAAGGATCTCACCTGCGAGGGGCGTTGGGTTAACCCCATTACCGATGTGTGCTGGAAATGTATGTTTCCCATGAGCATCGGCAGTACACAAGTCTCCAAGGGCAGTTTGCCGGATACGGAAAATCCTACTTCGCCGATCCAGCTGTGTCCGGCGCCGCCACCGATATTTAAACGCACGGGCTTGGCCATAGGATTCTGGGAGCCTTTTGCCATGACTGACGTGACGCGGGCACCGGGCTGCATGGTGAACATGGGCGGATTCAGTATCCCCATCCCAAAGGTGGGAACGGGAGTCGGTACGAAAGAGGCCAACGACAATCCCGGAACCTTCTATCACGTGCATTGGTACAAGTATCCGCTCATCAGTTGGCTGAACATCATTACTTCCGTGGGATGTATGCAGGGCGGGGAATATGACATCGCATACCTTTCGGAGTTGGATCCGATGTGGAAGGACGACATGCTGGCGCTGTTCACTAACCCGGAGGCGATATTGTTTGGTAATCCCGTGGCCCAGATGGCCTGTGCCGCTGATGCAGTCGCGGCCGAAGTGCACAAGCCGCTCGATGCGTTGTTCTGGTGTGCCGGCGGGCACGGTTCAATGTATCCCTTTACCGGCAATCTCTATACCGAAAGCAGCGGATTAAACAGTGGGGTACTGCTCAGCGAGCGGATGAACTTCAAGCTGCACCGCCAGGGGATGATTTGGGACACGGTTGGCGTTAACACTGCCGTCTGCTACGAGTACCCGACGGTCATCATGCCCAAGGGACGCTATCGCTATCAAATGGTCAACACGATCCCGGATGCCAACCAGTGCCACCCGCTGGGGCGCAGCGTGATGCGCTGGCAGGTGGGAAAAGAAATGCCGAACAGTCGGAAAAACTATGGGTATCTCATATGGAAAAAACGAAATTGCGTGGTATAGCGCCGGTGGCGCTGGGATTATCCATGATATTGGCGGTGCCGGTTTCGGCCGCTGATAGCACCCCGCTGGATGAGTCACCGAACGAAACCGCCTATTTCCTGTCGGCGTCGTTACCGGAAAAAGACCTGGTGCCGCTTATTCAAGCGGCGGAAAAGCAAAATCTGCCAGTGTATTTTCGGGGGCTTATCAACAACGACATGAAAACCACAGCCAATTATATCCAGTATTTGGTCGGCAAATATCATATTGCCGGCATCAATATTGACCCGCTGCGGTTTGAGCGTTTTGGGATCAACAAAGTCCCGGCGCTGGTGAAACGTTGTGGAGACCACTTCGATGTGGTGTATGGCAACGTTGCACTCAGTCAGGGCCTGGACATTATTGCGCGCCGCGGGCAGTGCGCCGGAAAGTAATTTGTTCCCTCTCAGCATCAACCTTAATTAACTCTTTTATCTGTATTAATCATTCGACAGCAACCGGAGGCTCCCATGTGGCGTGCCACGCTCTCGTTATATTCCGCGGCTGGCCTGTTGTCGTTGGCGCTCAACCAGTGTTACGCCAGCGACATGAATACCTCAATGGAGGAAGGGTATTCAGCGGCTCAAGCTGCGGGAAGCCAAGCCCAGTCTTCCATCGGCGGCGTCCAGCCGCAGCAGTATTTTGAGCACTATGATGCAAACCCACCACAGAGCGGGTATTACCAGGGCGGAACCCAGACAGACACTTCACTCGGCGCCAAGGGGCAGCAGGAGCTGGGAACCAGCGAAATGGGGCAGCTGGCGCGGGAGTCCTTTATCAATAACCCGAGCGATAAGATTGACTGGGATTCGGACATGATGAAGAACGTCCGCAATATTCAGCAGAACGCCGACGTAATAGCCGCCGGCACCGGGCCGCAGTGCGTTAAACAGGCCATCAACAAGGTTAGCTATAGCTCGCACAACTGCCAGCAAGCCAAAAGTGTCGAAGCCGATTGCCGGCGAGAAGCCCATATAGAGACTCGCAGCAAGGTGGTCAAGAAACAAAAAACCGTCGCTGTCAGCGTCCCTATGCAGTCCAGTTGGAGTGCACGATGGAATGGTCAACTTGTGATACCGGAGAAGGCCCGGTTATTACGCGTCGCCGTCAGAGCATCCGGTATGCCAATTCCTTACTCGGAGGCTTGTTACTACCAATGGAACGGCAAGTGTCAGGCATCGGTCGGCGAGACATTCTCCATCATGGGACGCACGCTACCGGTGAAGGTGGACGCGTTGCCGAATCACAGCGAACAGTGTTCCGGCGGTAAAAACGACCACTGTACACATCGGTATAACGACGGGAGCAGCAGCGTCAATCAAACCTTTGATGTCGATATGGCCGTCAGTGCCGGTCAGTCATTCGCGGTGGTCAAAACGTCCAAAACCACCGGTAACCGCCAGCCCGCGGGCTTTACGGTCAACGTAACACTGACATTAGAAGTGGAGGAGACCGTTGCGGATCCGGTAGTGGTGTGGACCGAAGCCTGTACGGCCGACAAAGCGAATGATGTGCAGCTCAGTTCACAATGCGTTTCCCCCGGCGGCAACCGGGTCGTGCAGGTTGGCGGCCAGAGTTACACCCTGTATCAGGACTGCTGGGCCTACAAGGATGTCTACCAGGTCTACGAAAGCGATGATAACACCTGCAGTACTTACGAGAACGACCGTAACTGCACCGTCGGCACCCGAACCTGCCTGCGCAAAGTTGGGATGTACTGCGTGATGGAATCTCTGACATACCAGTGTCAACACACCGTCAGCAGCGAGGGGTGGGTATGTGGCAGTCAGTTCTTCTGTTCAGACGGCAAGTGCTCTGCCATTAAAAATGACAGCAATAACGATTTTCAGGGGGCGGTATCCCAGTTGGCCGCGCTGGCCGCGGCTGGCAAGGATGTGGCAGGCATGGACCCTGACAAGGTCCGGGCCTTTACCGGAAAAGGGATGTCCTGCCGGAAGTCGGCGCTGGGGTTCAGTAACTGTTGTAAGAGCAGTGGCTGGGGGCAGGATGTGGGGCTGGCGCAATGCAACGATGAAGAGAAATCCATCGGCAAGGCCAAGGAGAAGCTGTTAACCGTCGATATTGGTGAGTTCTGCGCGAAGAAGGTTCTGGGCGTCTGCCTGCAGAAAAAGCACAGCTACTGTGTATTTGACAGCAAGCTGGCGCGTATCGTTCAGCAACAGGGCCGGGAAGGTCAGCTTCATATCGGGTTTGGGAGTGCAAAGAGCCCAGATTGTCGGGGCGTCAATATGGATGAATTGCAGCGGATCCAGTTCGACCATCTCGATTTCACCGACTTTTACGATGAGCTGCAGAGCAATGTAGCCCTGCCGGATCAGAAGCAATTAACTGACCGTATTTCTGATCAAATAAAGAATAGCCTGCAGCAAAGTGGAGGAAAATGATGAAACGCGCCCTTATCCTGGCCGTGGGCGTTGTGACCGGGGCGGTGCATGCTGCACCACCTCCGCAGCCCAACGGTTACACGTATGACCCCGCAGTGGGGTGGCACTGGTATAACGAACCGAAAAAAGCAAAAGACAAGCAACCTCCGCCGGGATCACCGTCATCCACAACACCTGAAAGTGCGACTGAAACACTGAGAAAACTCAGCGTCATTCGCGATGAGCTGAGAAACCAGGCGGTGCTGGAAGGCACCCCAGAGAGCGTGCGGCGTTACAAGGTTATGCAGGACTATCTGGTGGATAAAGCCACCAAGTTCAGCGCCACATGGGACCGTGTTCTGCTGGAAAATCCCGAACTCGATTACAGCCTGCAGCATCCCTACTACAACGGGACGGCGCCGCTGGAATATCAGAAAGAGCGACAGGCGCAGAACGCCGCCATTCGCTACGTCAATCAGCGATATGGGGTGTTCTTCTTTTACCGGGGCAATGAGCCACTGGATAACAAGCTGGGTGAGGTTATCAAGGAGTTTTCAGTGCAGTACGGCATTCCTGTTATTCCCATCACTGTCGATGGGCGTGTAAACCCCGACTTGCCAGAAAGCAAACAGGACACCGGACAAGCTGGGAAAATGGGGATTAAACATTTCCCTGCAGTTTATCTGGTCGAACCTGGGAAAAAGACATTTAAGCCTTTGGCCTACGGCTTTATCACCCAGGATGACCTTGCACGCCGGATGCTGAACGTCGTCACCGATTTTAAACCGCGTTTTTAAGGCATATGCCCTTCGGCATTTCCTTCCTTATTACTGAACCTGGAGTCTTTTATGTGGAATCGAACTGCGCACCTTGGCGGTGCGCTGCTGAGCTGTGCCTGTTTTACCTCCATGTACGGTAGCGTTTTCTTCCGATGGTATCTCACGAACACCGATGGCTTGTTACCTGCGGAGAGCTCCGTTTTTCTTATCTTGTTCACTCTTTCCTGGGTGTGCCTGTCGCTGGCCGCAGGGTTAGTGCTGAGTGCATTTGTTATCGGTGTGTTCAATAGCCTGGGTCTTGCCCTCTCCCATGGCCGTCGGGCCGGACAAATCCTGCTGCAGCAATTACGCTCATCGCGGAGGAACAAACCATGATCCGGACATTGCTTGTCGTCAGTTCGCTGACATTACTTCCTCTTGTTCCTGCCCTGGCTGGAACACCGGCTACGACAACGCCGAATGTGCAACAGCCTGTGCCCTCAGCGGCACCCACTTCACCGGTCTGGTTCCGGTTGGCCGACGGCCGCACCATTGATATTCAGCACTGGCAGGTGGTGCATTTCATCCGCTCAGATTGTCCGTACTGCCACCGCTTTAATCCGGTGTTGCGCGATATGGCCGATCGTTTGGGTTTAAAGGTGTTCGTCTACAGCTTTGACGGTGTGGGAGACGCGGTTTTTCCTGATGTCTTGCCGACAAACGACGCAGTACTTGAGCAGTTCTTTGCTGAATTGCCCAAGGTCACGCCGACAGATTTTCTGGTGAATACGCAAACGCTGGTCACGATCCCTCTGGCGCAGGGGGCACTCACCGAAGTGGCGCTCAGCCAGCGTCTTGATGAAAGTTTCGGGTTGGCCGTTCGGTTGGGGGTGTTGTGATGCTGAGAAAGTTTTTCCTTCATCCCATGCGCTTACTGGGTGTGGCAGGGCTGCTGGTGTTGGCGGCGATGGGTGTGGAGAACGCGGGGAGATGGTTACTGGCCCTGTCCCTGTGGCTTCCAGAACAGCAGTGGTTGGCGGGGTTACCCGTCCTGGAGCAGCAACACCACGTGTTGGCGCTCGGGCTTCTCTACCTGGCTCTGATACTGATGTTCATCGGAATGATCGTGGGTTATGCGCAGTGGTTGATTCAGGGCGCGAAGTGGATGGCGTCACGGTGGATCAAGCTCAGAAGCGGTAAACGAGGTACGCATGAAAAATAATATGAAATGGGTGGCCTTGTGCCTGGCCGGCGCTGTCTTTCAGGCTCAGGCCGGTATCAATGACGATCTGAACTCCTTCTTTAACCAGATGGGGGGCGGCGGCAATGTCTCGATGCCGGCCGCCTGGCAAGGGCAATCGGCCGGCTATTTAACGGGGGGCAACCTGTTTATGCGTATGCCCGTGCGTAATATCCAGCTGGTGTCGGTGACGCTGCCTGATATCAAGGCCGGATGTGGCGGCATTGATGCTTATCTGGGGTCATTCTCGTTTATCAACAGTGACCAACTTAAGGTTATGGGGAAACAAATTTTAAGCAACGCGGCTGGCTATGCATTTGATCTTGGACTTGAAACGGTTTGCCCACAGTGCAAGGCGGTAAAAGATTATCTGCAACGCATGGCCACTGATATCAACAATATGAACATCTCTACCTGCCAGGCTGCGCAGTCTATCGTCGGCGGACTGGTTCCAAAAAACTCTGAAACGACGCGCAAGGTGTGCCAGGACATCGCCGGTCAGCACAACGTGTTTGCGGACTGGGCTGCATCTCGTCAGGGCTGCGGGGTGGGCGGTGAAACAGACAAGGTATTCAGCAAAGCGACGCCGGAAGAGAAAAAACAAATCCCACGTAACCGTAACCTGACCTGGGCCACCTTTGAAAAGGTTAACCAGTTCATCAGCAACGATCGGGAACTGAAGGAACTCATCATGTCGATGGTCGGTACCGTGATTTATGACGATCGCGGCAACCCTACGTTCCTGTCACCGAGGGGCGGCAGTGAGGCCATTTTTAATACGCTGCTCAATGGCGGCACGGCAAAAATCTACCGTTGTAACGATAACACCGACTGCCTAAAACCTTCGGCGGCGGAATTTACGCTCTCATCAGATAAAGGCATGACGGCACGCGTCAGAACGATCCTGCAGGAAATTTTCCGTAAGGCGCAATCGGACAAACCCATTACGGAAGCCGAGAAGAATCTCATCGAGAGCACACGCGTCAAAGTTTTGCGCTATGCCATCGACACCGCGTCCGTCGGTCTGGATGAGTCGGTTGTTACCAGTCTGGCCGAGTATATCGCGGCCGACATGGTGATGACCTACATCAACGGTCTGCTTGATGTGGCCGAGACTGCAGCGTCTGGAACCCTCAATACCGAAGATGAAAATACGCGTTTCCGGGAGAACCTGATGTCGGTACGGAGCCAGTTAGGGCAGCGTGTCTCGCGTATTCAGGTGCAACAAAACGGCGTGATGGAGCTGGAGCAAAACCTGTCGTATATGCGTCAACAACTTTCCAGTGGGTTGTCTGACAAGGTCATGTCCAACTATGAATTCGGGGGGCAGTGATGGCGCTTGATATTTGGGCTGTCGGAAACGGCAGCATGATCGCAATGGGGCTTAACGCCGTCGCGACGATGTTCAACTCGGCAAGTTGGCAAACCCTCTTGTGGCTGGGAGAGACCCTTGGGGTTTTGACCTGTGTTGGGGCCTACATCAAAACTCACGATTTGCGCGGGGTGTTTGCCTGGGCCATGACCTTTTGTATCTGCACGGCGTTATTACTGACGCCCAAGGAAACGGTTGTGGTCAATGACCTTACGCGCCCGGAGCGAATAGACCGGGTTGATAATGTGCCGGTGGGGCTGGCCGTTCCTCTCTATTTGCTGACCGGTATCGGCTATACCATGTCAACCACCTATGAAGATTTTTTCCACTTCCCGGATGAGCGTTCGTATAGCAAAACCGGCATGATGTTTGGCTCGCGGCTGTTGCAAGACTCCTTTGTGATGGCGGCGACGGATCCGGAACTGCAGAGTAACTTCAATGAATACGTGAAGAATTGCGTCATCCCGGATGCGCAACTGAACCATAAGTTCTCGCTTGAAGCTGTGATGCAATCAACCGAGATGGCCAATATCATATTTAGCCAGCCCAGCCCACTGCGGGGGATCTATTTTCGCAGTGGCGCCAACAGTACGTTCATGACCTGTCGGGATGCGACGCCGCGCCTTAAATCTTCACTTAACAAGGAGGCCAGCGGGGGCGGGGGAACCTTCATGTATCATGCTTCACGTATGTTCCCTGGGAATAAACAGGCACAGGTGTTGTACCCAGGCATGCTGGAAAGCAGCTACAGCTATTTCTTTATGGCCGGCAAAAAAGCGCGGGATATTATTCAGCAGAACGTACTGATCGCCGGCATGCGGCGAGGGACCAGTAGCTATGTGAAATCGATGAATGATACGGCTTCACTGGTGGATATCGCTTCTGAACAGTCGCTGATGAAGTTGAGGCTTTCACATGCGACCAGTTACAAAATTGCTCAGGAAATATTGCCCCAACTGCATACTGTGATGCTGATGTTGTGCGTCAGTATTTTCCCGGTCATGGTGTTGGCGCTCTTTGTCAGGGAGCTGACCTGGAACGTGGTGAAAAATTACCTCAATATCCTGGGGAGTTTGATGCTGTGGCCCGTGATGTTTGCGATATTCAACTTCATCGTCAACTGGGGAACACAAATGTCCCTCAGTGGGGAAGCGCCTGCTGGGCCAACACTCAGTAATATGAACCGGTTGATGGAGACCAGTTCGACCACCGGCGGGATTGCCGGCTGGCTGATGATGTCCATTCCATTTATCAGCTTCAAGCTGTTTACGTCTCTGGGGCAGAACATCGCCAGTGCCGGTTCGTATCTGGGTAATGCCCTGACCGGCGCGGCATCAGCGGACTCGGCCAACGTGGCCTCAGGTAACTACAACATTAACAACCAGTCCGTCGATAACATCAACGGGTTCAAACGTGACCTAAATGTGGTCAACCGCGAAGGGATGGTAACCAATCAGCTGGCTAATGGTGCGCTGGAGACCCGTACCGGCGGTGGGCAGACGGTGTACGACGGTTCTGGTGCGATGTCCCGTTTACCTGTCGACCTCAACTTCGACCACCATATGGCCAGCGCAGCACAGAAAATGACGCGCGACAGTCTGTCGCAGACCCAAACGGCAATGGACGGCTATAACCACTCTGTCGCGCAAACTGCCAGCCAGGTACGCCAGTTCCACAACCAGTTTGGCAACAGTGACTCGGCCACCGTCGCTGCGCAGACCGGGATGTCGGTCAACGACGCGGACAAATTCCAGAAGGCCACCAATGTTGTTGAGGCTTATGCTCAGAAGCACCATATGAGTTTTGATCAGGCTTACAGCGAAGTAGAGCACAAGTCGAAAAGTCTGGATGCGAACATTGGCGCGAGGGCATCGCTCGGATTTGACAGCAGTAAGTCCGGTGCCGGCAAAGTGGGGCAATTTGTCACGGGTGTCTCTGTTAGAGGTGATGTTCATGCCGGCCTGGAAGGTCGGGGTTCTACAGGCAGTTCATCACAAACTACCGATGGTGGACGGAGCGGGAACGACACCAGTCATGATGTGTCGGCGCAGGACATGAAGACGTTCAGCGAAGGGGTGACGGTGGCGCGTAACTACAACACCAGCTTCAACGGAGCGCATGTGGATAACGCAGCGGCAGGACTGATGACCCAAATATCGACAGGTGTCACCACCTCTGATACTCACTATCAGCAATTTACCGACAGCCAGGCACGGACGCACGAGTACCAACAGATGGCATCGCAAACCGATACCCTCAGCGCACAGGCCAAGAGCAACTATACGCAGGAGTTCGTGGAGTATGTCCGGCGTGAGGCACCGGCGGAGGCTGCAGAATTGCTGACCAATGCTGATAATCCGGCAATCCGGGAACGGCGGGAAGATATGGTCGAAACCTTTATGCAGGATAAGCTGAAAGGGCGACTGGATAACCATTATGAAACCAATGCGGCACATACCGGTGATAATATCTCGGGTGTGGGAAATAATGCCGTCGGGCAGATGGGTGGGACTTATCAGCAATATAACCAAGATATTGATGGCAAGGTTAAAGAGGCTGGAATACAAACGAACGTTAAAGCCACTGTGCAGAATAATATGAATCAGACACAAGATGGAATGGACCAGCGAGAAGATTACGTTCATAATGAGAAGAAGGATGTTGATACGCAGCAAACCGACAGAAAGAATGAATTTGCCGGAGCTAATAAAGATTTTAGAGAAAAACTTCATGCTGCTGAGTTGCATCAGGGGAGTTTCGACCCGATGAGTAAGAACTCAAATTATGGTATAAGTAATCTTTTGAGTAGTGACTATAGCGATTATTTGGGTAAGTCAAAAGAAAGCTTAAAGGAGAAGGGTGATGAAAAATGATGTCATGATTTCCTATAAAGAAATGGAAAGCTGCACCAGGGAGTTGATTGATTCAGTAAGAAATAATGAAGGCTATCCACCATCGTTAAGCGTACTGATGAAGCCTTTTTTAGTATATTTTTTGTTGTCCTATATTCTCATTGGTGTTGGTGTTTTTATTGATATATATGCGCATGGAGCACATGATTCAATTGTTTTGGTTTTCCCTCTTTTCTTTTTCTTACTAAGCATTATTGTTTTTGTTGCAAGTGTTAGAGCTAATGGTGTTTTTTCGATGGTATCTGAGGATGTCAGGAGAAAGTCAAAGTTAATTGTTATGCTTAAAGGCAAATGGAAAAAGTACGCGTTCACGAACTCAGTTCTTTGGGTGTTAATGGCATTTCTGACTTATTTGTCTAGCGGTGCGTCGATAATTCTTCCGATTTTTATCACATTTACAATGGCGTGTTCCTACATGATGTATTCATTAGATATGTCACGATATCAGCTGTCTGGTTTGTTTGGTGCTATTAAAGAAGCAATGATTTTATCACGTTAAAAAGGAGTTTGGCTTTGAGTGTTTTAAAAAAAGGAAATGGATTTATTTTGTTAGGATATGTGCTCCTATCCTCGATTGGATCCTTACATGCAGGTGAAAAAATTCGGGAAGGGGGAACGGTTTACAATTATCAACAACTAAAAAAAGAAGCAGCACAGGGAATGAAAGTACCAAGGATGGCTATTGATATTACATTTAATGCAACTTTAGATGCCATTTTCTATGCTAGTGCTGCAAATAAAATGGCAGCAGGAGATAAATTCATCCCGTTCTTTTGTACCCCAAAGGATTACCAGATGAATGGTTCAGTATTAGAGGGTGTCGTAGACTCTTATATTAATAAGAACTCGAAAGGTGTATCACCAAATGACAGTATAGGACTAATTTCTGTTTTAGCGTTAAGAGACCGATTCCCCTGTAATTAACATTTCCTTACTCTGAATATCCCAGAAGAGTGTTCTTCACTGTTCGGCGTGTTGGCTGCAGCAAAGTCTGAATTGACCAAATAATCCATTTAATTTAAAAATATCCCAGTTGTTTAATGCGGCTGGGATAACACATCTCGTATAAATGGATGTGTTATCTACGAGTTATCCATTCTCAATAAAGGTATTGTAATAATGAAATCAAAAAACATTTTGATGGTGACAGCTATTGCCTCAACGCTGGCTTTATCTGGTTGTGGTGCAATGAGTACCGCTATTAAAAAACGTAATCTGGATGTAAAAACCCAGATGAGTGACACCATCTGGATAGAACCTTCCAATGAGCGAACCGTCTATCTGCAGATCCGTAATACGTCAGACCAGGATATGTCAGGCTTGCCCGCAAAAATAACGCAAGCCGTGCAGGCCAAGGGCTATCAGGTAGTCACTTCACCAAATTCCGCTTACTACTGGATCCAGGCCAATGTGCTAAAGGCAGAGAAGATGGACCTGCGCGAGTCACAGAGCTGGCTGAATCAGGGTTATCAGAGTGCAGCAGTGACCGCCGCTTTGGGGGCTGGTATCACTGCGTATAATACCGGTTCTGTAGGGACAACGTTGGGGGTTGGCTTGGCCTCTGGTCTTGTGGGGATGGCGGCAGACGCCTTGGTGGAAGACATCAACTACACGATGGTGACAGACGTGCAGATCGCCGAACGAACTCAAGCATCAGTGCGGACCGACAATGTAGCGGCGCTGCAGCAGGGTAACTCTGGTGCCAAGGTACAGACCAGCAGTGAGAACGGTAATCAGCATAAATACCAGACTCGTATTGTTTCCAATGCCAACAAGGTCAATCTGAAGTTTGAAGAAGCACAGCCGGTTCTGGAGAACCAGTTGGCTAAATCGATTGCCAATATTCTGTAATTACCCCTCCGATTTATCTATTTCACCTGATTGTATTCAGCAACCGGCATATCGGTTTTGAAGATTGTGTTATCTAATAGGGTTTCCATGAAAAATGAAAAGCATGCGTTAAATCTCCTGAAGGAATGCGAGGGTAACATCCTGATTGTTGGTCAACCAGGCTCTGGAAAAAATAGCTTGGTGAAAAAGGCTCGATTAAATTCCGTTTCTGTTATTGATGTTTGCAGTGTTATGGATGGGTATCCAAACGATTATGTATTTACAGATGCCGGATTTGAGATGCTTGATTTAGACGCGTGTGATGCTGACGTTATTGTATTGGATGAAGTTGACTTGTGGAATGATGAGTTATTTAAAGGGTCGCGGCTTTATAAATTCATGAAATCCATTATTGAAAAAAGACGGAGGGTTATTGTTTTAACTCATGCAAATATACCACCAAAAGTCGCAACATACTTCGATGGTCTGCTTGTGATAGAACAATTTTTTGAAGATACGCACTCTACTTTGTCTGTAAGCAATAACAATATCTTGCACTGAAATTAAGAACACCCCTTCCATCAGTTCGGTGAAGGGGTTAACACGTGTTGATTTATTTATATCAGGACACTTTTATGAGCGGTTACCGTAACTATACCGACGAGCAGGGGGTAATGCATTTCCTTTGCGGCACGGATGAAATGACACCGCCAGCCAGATTATCCTCCCCCGTACAGCTAAGTCGTGGCGGTGGAACAATTGTGGCTATCAGTGAATGCAAGGATAACGGGCGTGTCACGCTGCTCAGTGAGGCTGATTTGGTCAGCATGAATTATCAACCTGATCAGGTTATTACCACGCCGGAATGGCTTAACGTCTTTTCAATTCGTCAGCAATATACGCCTTCCTGGCGATAAACGTCACCATATTTCATTTCTATTCCTTTAAATCATGCCGTCTGAATTTACTCGGTGAGGTCACATGAGTCTAAATACCCGTAACGTCACGCAGGGTGGCCAAGTATTAAAGTACATGATCAGCATGTTTATGCAGATCAACAATATTATCGTTTACTGGATATTAATGGCTTCCATCGTCATTTTCTTCCTCTGGTTTTTCATCCGAATGAGTGTGGAGCAGATCCTGCATGGTTTCAGTTTCTGGCTTCTCTATGCATTCGTTTCTGCAATCCCTTCAGCGGCAAAAAACGAATATACCTTTCATTGGACCAGCCCACGTACTGGGGAGTCCATTGAGTTGCATCGAACGGCAGGGCAGGTATTGGCTGACCCCTACTTCCAGGCGGTTGGCATCAAGCTGAAAGATGTGGCGTTTACCGGTTGGGGCCTGTCATCCATTGTTTTTGTTTCCGGCATTATTGCGGTGTATTGGTACTTGGGGCGCAAAGGCAAGATGCAGCGTGAAAATGAGCAGTTGGGCGGTCGACAACTGACCACTGACGTGCGTGACATCAATAAGCTTCTTAAGTCCCAGAACAAACTTTCGAACCTGAAAATCAACGATCTGCATCTGGTGAAAGAGACCGAGATGCAGAACGTGGCGTTACACGGCACCGTGGGTTCAGGTAAAAGCCGGGTCGTTATTGAGTTCCTGACGCAGCTGCGCGCGCGGGGCGATCGGGTCATCATCTACGATAAGGGCAACAACTTTGTCCCACTGTTCTACCGCCAGGACAAGGACAAGTTGCTTAACCCGCTCGATAAGCGCTGCCCGGCCTGGAGCCTGCGAGACGAATGCCAGACCACTTCCGATTTTGAAAATTTTGCCTCGACGCTTATCCCGGACACCGGCCACGGTGATCCATTCTGGCTGATGTCGGCTCGCCAATTGTTTGTCGCCACCACCCGCCGGTTGGCCCGCTCCAAGGACTGGTCGATTGCCAATCTGCTGAAAATGCTGCTGTCGATCACGTTGGCAGATCTGCGCGAGTTCCTCAAGGGCACTGATGCAGCCAACCTGGTGGATGGCAGCATTGAAAAAACTGCGATGACAATTCGTAGCGTGCTGACCAGCTATGTCCGCTCGCTGCGCTTTTTGCAGGGGCTGGATGACGAAGGCAAGACCCCATTCAATATTCGCGACTGGGTTGCTACTGAAGACATTGGTGGCGACAACAGCTGGATCTTCCTGACCAGCGATGGGCGTAACCACGAAGCACTCAAACCCTTGCTGACCGCCTGGATCTATCTGGCGATGGTCAACATTCTTGGCCTCACTGAGAACCGTGATCGCCGTATCTGGTTGCTGCTCGATGAGCTTCCGTCTCTGCATCGTTTACCTATTCTGCCCGGATTTGTGGCCGAAGCACGTAAGTTCGGCGGCTGCACCCTGATTGGTATTCAGAACTTCCCGCAGTTGCGAGAGCAATTCGGTAAGGACTTTGCCGATGCCATTTGGGACTTACTGAACACCAAGTTCTTCTTCCGCGCACCCAGCAGCACGGTGGCCGAGTGGGTAGCTAAAGAACTGGGGGAAATGCGGCACATGAAGTTCCGTGACCAGTATAGCTACGGTGTCGACACCATCCGTGACGGGGTGTCTTTCTCCAAGGACGAGGTGCGTGAACTGCTGGTGAGCTACTCAGACGTGCAAAAACTCAATGACCTGCAGTGTTATGTCACCCTGCCCGGCGATTACCCGGTAGTGAAAATGGATATCAAATACAAGGCGATGCGTCAGGTGGCGGAAGGGCGAATTGACCGTAACGTGGAAGAAATTTTCGACCCTGAAATTGAACAGTCAATCGCCCAGGCTGAGGCGGAAGCCAATGGCCAACTGGACGCGATGCTGGACCGGTTGTTTACACCGCCGTCGACACCTTCATCGAATACCACAACTTCTGACGAAGGATCTCCGTCAACCGTACCGAACAATGAGACGGCATCGGCGACAGACAACGATGGGCGTACGGCCCAGATTCAATCCGGGCCGTTAGTGACGGCACCTGCGGAGATTCATTCCGAGCCCGTTAAACCCGCTGCACCGGAGTTACCAGAACGTACAGACGAGAACCGGAACCTCCGCCACCGGGATATTGATGTGGAGAGTGACTTCGGGGTTGAGAGGTAAGCCATGCTATCTGTAGCCAATGTTAAAAGTGCCGGCGGCGCTGCGAGTTACTACGAATCCAAAGACAACTATTACTTCCTCGGCGAGATGGCGACCGGCTGGTACGGCACCGGC
Organism: Cedecea sp.; assembly: GCF_036500665.1. Classification (NCBI taxonomy): domain Bacteria; kingdom Pseudomonadati; phylum Pseudomonadota; class Gammaproteobacteria; order Enterobacterales; family Enterobacteriaceae; genus Cedecea; species Cedecea sp. The sequence goes on along the minus strand of NZ_DASYBS010000035.1, from coordinate 14,157 downwards.
GCTGAGTCGCTGGGGCTGGAGGGGCCGGTCAAAAAAGACGTGTTCACTGCGGTGCTGGAAGGCAAACTGCCGGGCGGGACGGATTTGACCCATATGGTGGATGGGGTTAACAAACACCGTCCCGGTTACGACCTGACATTCTCGGCACCCAAAAGTGCCTCGGTGTTAGCGCTGGTTGCCGGCGACACCTTTTTGATTGAGGCCTTCAACAAATCGATTGATATCACCCTTAATGAAGTCGAAAAACTGGCCTCCACCCGAACCATGAAGGAGGGCGTGACTGAATTCGAGCAGACCGGCAACCTGGTGGTGGCCAAGTTTTTGCACGACACCTCACGTAACCTGGATCCGAACCTGCACGGCCACACGGTGGTGGCCAACGCCACTTTGAGCAAGGACGGCTGGAAGACGCTGTCCACCGATACAAAAACCGGACGGGGTTTTACCGACATCGTATGGCATCAGCAGGTCAGTATCGGTGCCTTCCAGCGCGGCGTGTACCGCGGCCTGCTCGAGGAAGCGGGCTACCCGATTGTCGACACCGGTCCGCGTGGGCAGTGGGATATAGAGGGCGTGCCGGTCACCGAGTTTTCGTCTCGCCGGCAGGAAATTATGGCGGCCGTGGGGCCGGACGCGTCGGCCAAAGCCAAAAGCATGGCGGCGCTCGACACCCGTCAGGCCAAGGATTTCAGCAATATTGAGGAATTCCGGGAATTGTGGCAGGAGAAGCTGCAGGCCACCGGCTTCAATCATGCTGATTTTGAGGCGAAGCGGCTGTCGCGGGTAGGCGAGCGGGCGCAGAAGGAACATGACCTGCAGGGCGGCCCAGATGAAAAACCAACGCTGGCCTCTGCGGTGGCCAACGCCATCGACGTGATGACACGCAAGAGTGTGCGCTTCACCTACGACAATGTACTGACCACCGTGCTCAACCAGGTGGCGGTCCACGACGGCGTATTGATTGAGGCTAAAACTGCCCTGGATACCGCCATCGAAAAAGGGCAACTCATCGCAGTAGACAAAAACCAGACCTTATTCACTTCAGCTTCGCATGTCCGGGACGAACACAGACTGTCCGCTACCGCCGGCCGATTGGCAGAGCGCGAGGCGGGCCTGAGAAGTGGCGCCGGTGAACAGGGCGTGGCTGCACGCGTGGCGGACGGCAACCGTAGCGTGACGCTGGTTGATGCACGCGGGGGGCAGGAGTTTCAGCAGCAGCTACTGGCCAGTTTTGGTCGACTGGCCGAAAGCAGCGATCGTCAGGCGGTGATCCTCACGGCTGACAAAGGGGCTCAGGCCCAGCTGCGCAACGCCCTCGGCAAAAGCGCCTCTGCCGTGATGACGTCCGCCGAGCTGGCAGAGCAGCCGCTGGCAGCGAATACACTGCTGGTCATTAGCGAAGCCGAACGTTTTAGCGTGCCCATGATGCAGACTGCGCTGCAGGCGGCCGACCGCGCCGGTACGCCGGCAGTGGTCATCGATACCCATGCTCGCCGGACAACGGGCTTTGCTGCCGAGGTCCTGAAAGCCGCAGGAACCCCGGTGCACCTGACAACTCAAAACCGCGAGCAGAGCCGGCTGACGCTGGTACACAAGGATACGGTGGATGACCGGATGAGCGTCGCAGCACGTTATGTGGCGAAACAGCGTGCCGCCGGGCAGGCGGTAGTTGCGCAGGCCGGAAACAGCCGAACCCGCACACAGCTGACCCGCGAGATCCGCGGCGCTCTGCAAGAGGATGGCGTGCTGGGGAAAGCGGTGGCCAACATTGATGTGTTGGTACCGGTGTGGACGGACAATGACACGCGCGGTCTGCGTAGTACCTACCAACCGGGGATGGTGCTGGAGCGGCTGCAGCCCGGCAATGTCATCGAGCAGTTGACCATCGTCGGCGTGGGCAAAGAAAACCACCGCCTGACAGTGGCAGATGCTCAAGGCCAGCGACAGGGGCTGGCCATCGGCGCTATCGACAGCCGCTATCGACTGTTCCAGCCCAAGACGCTGGAGGTGCGGGAAGGGGAACAACTGAAAGCCACCGGTGCGTTGCACAGCCGAAGCAAAAACGGCGAGGCCCTGAAGGTGGTTGGGATGAAGACCGGTAACTGGTTGTTCAAAGAGAAGCTGGTACTGGAAAAAGCCAACGGCGACCAGCTGAAGGTCGGTACCGATGCCCCCCTTAAACTTGATTACGGCTATGTCGAGGCGTTGGGGGGGAGCAGGCACAGTCGCGGTGCTGTTGTGGCGGTACTCAGCGGCAAGGAAGTCAGCGATGCCACCGTCAACCAGCTGCGTCGCAGCGGTGACAATATCATCGCCTTTACACCACTGGATGAAACCGCCATTACTGCCCGACTGGACAAGGAGCTTCCTGGCGTCTCCATCACCCGGGGGCTTCGCAGCCTCACGGGACAAGATGACCTGACCCATGCGTTGCGCGATTTGCAGCAATCACGGCTGGCGCCACAGACACGTGCGATGCATCTGTCCATCGAAAAGGTCACCGGCACTGGCGTCACCTTCTCCACGTTCAGGGCGGTGGAAAACGCGATGTCTTTTGACCGTAACCTGACTCCGCAGGGGGCAATGGCTGAACTGGGAAGGTTGGAACGGCGGGGCGATATCATCGCACTGGACGGTACTCAGGGCGCAGCCGGGGATTACGTGTCGCGTGCGAACTGGCAGAACGAACTGACCATTCTGCGGCATATCGCCGAGGGAAAACACAGCGTCACGCCATTGATGCCAGGTGCCCGTGACCAACTGCAGACGGAGATGGCCGGGCTGACTGCAGGGCAGAAACAAGCCGGCGGCCTGATCCTCGAGTCGTCCGACCGCTTTATCCCAATACAGGGTTATGCCGGTGTGGGGAAAACCACGCAGTTCAGCGTGGTGGCCTCTGCGCTGCAGCAGTTGGACGCCCCTCCGCAGGTGGTGGGACTGGCACCTACCCACCGGGCGGTATCGGAGCTCCAGTCGGCAGGCATTGATGCGCAAACCATTGCCAGCTTTCTTGGCGAACAGGAACGGCACCAGGCGCGGGGGGAAACACCGGACTTCAGCAACACCGTCTTTGTCATCGACGAAAACTCTATGAATGGCAATGCGCAGATGGCAGCCCTGGTGGACATAGTGGCCCGAGGTAACGGGCGGGCGGTGCTTAGCGGTGACAAGGACCAGCTGAAATCGCTGGAGTCGGGTGCCCCCTTTGCGTTGATTTTAGAGCGCAGCGCCGCGGATGTGGCGGTGATGCAGGAAATCGTGCGCCAGACGCCGGCACTACGGCCGGCTATCGAGGCGATGATCGCCGGCAACGTGCGTGAGGCGGTCACTGCCGCTGGCCAGGTGGGACCCGAAACGGTAGACCGTAATGGTGCGGCCTTTATCCCTGCCGGCAGCATCGTCGATTTGTCGGCGATGACTGAGATGGAGCGGGAGCAGTCGGTACCCCTCGCGGGGGGCGAAGCGATCCACGCGATGATCGCCGATGACTTCGTTGGTCGCACAGCTGCAGCGCGAGAACAGACGCTGATAGTCGCCGAGCTGAACGTTGACCGGCGAGCCATCAACCGAGAAGTGCATGCGCGGCTGCAGGAACAGCATGTTCTTGGTGACAGTGTCACTGTTCCCCAGCTGGTCAGGGTCAGCAACAGCACGGCAGACCTTGGGAGCATGACCTTCTGGCAGGAGAACAGCGGCAATACCGTGCGTATGGGAGAACAGTACCTGACCGTGGGCGAGACAGATGCAAAAAGTGGTGTCGTGGCGTTGAAGGCCAATGACGGCGCGGAACAGTGGTTGTCGCCACTGACATTACGCACGCAGAACGTGGCGGTATTTGAAACACAATCCATTGAGATCAGTGTGGGGGAACGGCTTATTCTGACGGCGACCGATCGGGACCGGGTGCTGCGTACTAATGATTCGGCGAACGTGTCGGCAGTGACACCAGAGGGCAAAATCACGCTGACCCTGGGGGAACGGGATATCACCCTGGACCCGATTAATCAGCCGGCTGACCAGCATTTCGATCATGGGTATGCCATTACCACCACCGGTTCGCAAGGGGCCTCGATCACCAATGTTATTGGTCTGGTTGGGACCGAAGGGGCGCGTGCCATGATGGCGGCGCTGGACAGCGCCTATGTCGGATTTTCGCGCGCCAAAGCCCATGTGCAGATGTACGTAGACGATCTGAAAAGTTGGATGGGGGCCGTCGAACGAAATAGTGGCCAACGTGAAACGGTGCATGACGTGCTGTTGCGTGCCGACGATGTACGGGCGGAGCAAGCCGATCGCGACTGGAGTCGTAGTAAGCCGGTAGAGGAAACCCGTTTGGCTGAAAAACTCGATGACGGTGTGGGTGATGCAGCCCGTTTCATGGGCGGCAAGTCACCAGAACTGTTGTACGCAGTGCTTAATGAGCAGGGGCGGCAACGCGGTAACTGGCATGTCCCGGTTTCGCCGACCACTGGCACGCTGAATATTGATCAAGCGCACTATGAAGGGGCGGAAGACGGGCGCCGGATCGTGCTGCAGCAGGGCGACAGCGATGCGCCAGTGGTGCAGGTCAGCCGGCTTGAGGACGCTGTAGCGGCGATGGAGGCTAATCCGGGCAGTGCCGTCGTGCTGGAAAGGGAAACGCCGATCGGCTCGACGGCCGTCAGCACCGACAGTGAACCCCCTGTTACAGCGGCAGAAATCACTGCGCTGAGCCTGGAGAGCGAGCTGGAACCGGGCTTCCGGGACCCTGCCGACGAGGTTGAGCCGGCGGAACAACCGGCGAGGGAGGTCGATGAGGAAAATGCACCGGCAGAGGAGAAAGACGTCGAAGACGCGATGTGGGCGGCGCTCGATGAAGCGCTGTATGACCTGCAGGATGCGGCCGAGTATGACAGCCAGGGATCCGGCGAGCAACCGCCGCCGATGATGAATGATGAAGTGAATATTCTGCGTCATGAAGAACCGGCGCAGGACCTGTCCCACAACACCCAAAAAACCCTGGAGTAAGGCATATGTTTGTGACACTGGTCATGACTGTTACGGTCGTCGTTTTTTTGTTTGTGATCCTGTCCTGGCTTCCGATGATGCAGCCGACCAACGCCGCATTACAGCGTTGGACGCGGGGAGAGGCTGAGGGACCCTACCTGGTGGAGGCCGCGCAAGACGTTATTCGGGTGTTCTGCCGGCATCACCGCCTGTCGGTGGAACAGAGTAATGCCGTCGTGGCGCTGATCCATCGGCCTCGAATGTTTCCGCTGACGTTGTGTCTGAAACCGGCTCTGGTCCGTTTTGAACAGAACCGTTTCGTCAAAGGGTGGCAACTGAAGGCGCTGATGCAAAGCATCGTAGTGATTGCACTGGTATTTCCCTTAACGGTCGGGTACGCGGTCAATCATCCCGTCCTGATGTTATTTCCGCTGCTGAATATTGCGGCATTCATCCTGTGCTGGAGTCTGGTGAAGACCGCACTGAGTGAGTTGGGCACGCTTAATATGCTGTTGCCTCACAGTCTTCAACATCTATCCGAACCCTGATCCGCAAGAGACCTCTGCCACCGCTTGCTACGCCATTGTGTGGCAAGCGGCTTCCACTCCTTCATTGTTAGGGATCTTTAATGAAACAACCCGTTATTGCGCTGGCCCTCTTGCTGGCCGGTATCCACCCTGTCCTGGCTCAAATCCAGGTTGGGTTTTCGACCGACGGCACTGCGGAGACGCTGGTGATCCAGGCGCTCAACGAGGCGAGTCAGTCTCTGGATCTGGCGGCCTATGCCTTTACCAGCACGCCGGTGGCCAATGCTGTCTACGGCGCCTATCGGCGCGGCGTTAAGGTGCGGGTGCTGGCTGATGCGCGTTACGCACGCGAGCACAAGAGTGCGGTGACCACGTTGGCCAACCTCGGTGTGCCGGTACGTATCAATAGCAGGTATAAAATCCAGCACAACAAATTCGCATTAATTAACAATGAGATAATTCAGACCGGTTCACTGAATTATACCAAGGCAGCCTTGTCTGGTGAAAACGCCGAGAACGTGTTGGTGATCCGGAACGAACCGGCAGTCAGTCAAGCTTATCAGCGTGAGTTTGAACGACTGTGGGAGGAGGGAGAAGCCGTTACCGCGCGTTACTGACGTTTTAATCACATTTATGGGATGTTTTTCCGCCAATTCATTATGTTCCATAAACAAAAGATCGTAATCAGGCTGCTAAGCCTCGATTTTTGTAGTAATCTCAGAAAAATTGATCCCTTTTAGATCCTTGAGGGGGCGAAGATGTCGCAAACGATTACTGCAGAATCTTCCTCAGCGAAACCTAAGCGCCTTTACCGTAAAGGCAATCCAATGACCGCTACTGAAAAACAGTTGGCAGCGGTGGCCAGAAAGCGTGTAACTCATAAGGAAGTAAAGGTTTTTGTTCGTAACCCTTTAAAAGACATGATGGTTCAAGTCTGTTCTGAAGGGGAGATGACTCAGGCCCAGTATATTGAAAGTTTGATAGAGCAAGATCTCAATCAACGAGGACTTTTAGAGTAAAGCCTTTACTTTCTTGCCTGTTTTAGCACGGAGTGCTAGATTACCGATCGTCTGACCGAATTCTTGGTGAGCCACGCCGCAAGGTGGCAGGGAAGTGGTTCTGGAAGTTGTTACCGGAACACTGAAAAGCAAAAACCCCGATAATCTTCTCTATCTTGGCGGAAGGAAAGATTAACGGGGCTCACTCAAAACTGCATAGACGCTGTTGCGCTATGCAGGGAGTATAGTTTTATGCCTGAAAAACTGCAATACCTTCCGTGCGTATTACTCCTTTTGTGCAACATAAGCGCAGAGTGGTGTGACTGACGCTCAAAATCTGTTCACGCATTATCGGCAGGTCAAGAACCCGAATCCGGTGTTTACCCCGCGTGAAGGGAAAAAAACGCTGCCGTTCTGCCGTAAGCTTATGGCGAAAGCCCAGGGCTTCACGTCCCGTTTTGATTTCTCTATGTATGTGGCCTTTGCACGATCGCTCGGCAAACGCCAGCGCATGCCTCCGGTACTCCGCCGGCGGGCAATTGACGCGTTACTGCAGGGCATGTGTTTCCATTACGACCCGTTGGCCAATCGCGTGCAGCGCTCTATCACCAACCTGGCCATTGAGTGCGGTCTGGCCACAGAGTCCAAAAATGGAAATCTTTCCATAACCAGAGCCACTCGGGCCTTGTTCTTCATGTCGGAGCTGGGGTTAATCACTTATCACACTGAGTATGATCCGCAGATTGGGTGCAACATCCCGACCGACATCACCTTTACGCCGGCATTGTTCTCCACGCTTGACGTCTCTGACGTGGCCGTAGCGGCCGCCCGACGCAGCCGCGTGGAATGGGAAAACCAGCAGCGTGAAAAACAGCGCCTTCCCCGTCTGGAGATGGATGAGTTAATCGCGAAAGCCTGGCGGTTTGTGCGCGAGCGATTCCGTAGCTATCAGTCCGACCGTAAAGAACACGGACTGAAGCGCGCCCGTGCCCGTCGTGATTCAGAACGTTCCCGTCGCGATATTGAAACCATCGTGAAGCGTCAGCTGACGCGTGAGATCGCCGAAGGACGCTTTGTTGGCAACCAGACCGCCGTTTTCACTGAAGTAAAACGACGGATAAAAGAGCGCATGCTGATGTCCAGGGGCAATAACTACCCCCGCTTGGTGCCCGACCCCACCTGAATCGCTTTATTTATGATCCGGCTGATGCCGGAGGCCTTGTCACGTCCTGCGTTTATAGATGTGTTAATTTTGTACAGCTCGGTATCAGTAACCTCTATTATGCTTTATCAACCAAGTGAAAAACGCCAGAAAAGCTCCCTATCTGACCGTCATCTGAGTGTCCAATCGAGTTACCCACATATAACTGCAAGGGAAGTTTCCATAAAGTGATAACCGTAATGGTTACAAGGCGCTAGCCGTTCACGTTTTAAAGTGCGTGGTTCCTTTTAAATACCTACTCAATACTTCTTTTAAATACCTTGTCTTTTATTCATATAAAGAAAAAACCTATTCGTCGTCTGCCCTGTGGACAGACTCATATAATGACCGCCCTTGCAGAGGACTTTGTCCTCGCCGGTTCGGAAAAAATATTGGTTCCTCCCATCGCCTTAGCGATGGGCCCCACAGACGCTGTTTAGTTACAACGTTCATGACTTTTTCATCATTCAAACCACGATTAGTGCACAGCTGAAACTATCAGGACTCCCCCACCACTGAAAAGCGGCCCCGCCCCGGCCCAAAGGGCCGGAACAGCGTCGCTTTTAATGATGGATGTTGTAACTAGAATTCAAGTCGCGGGCAGAAGAGTTGTGATAAGTCCTGTGTACACGCCCGTAAGCGCCCTATTCGGTCGCTAACGCGGAGATACGCCTCGGCGGCGGTACCCCTTGCCGAGACCACTCCGATGGCGTAATGAACGTTATACAACGCTTTTAGCGGAGTTGGCCTAGCAGGATGAAGGGGGTAATTGGTGAAATCTATCATGTTCTGGGCGGCTACGCCGCGCTACCGGCGACCCTTACCAGCTGATGTACTCTTGTAGACCAGCTGTCGCCTGCATGCGCTGACGCGCATCAAGAAACCGGTTCTTAGTTGACAGTCCGCCCGTCGTGACAAACCCCAAGAAGAACCTATGCGAGGCGAAATCATATTCTTTTGCAGAAATTTTCCAACAGCTGGCGTCGTGACGCAAAGCTGAGCGTGAGATCAGACAAAAGGAACTATTCAATGAAAATGAAAAAAACTAAGCGTTGGGACACACTAATAAACTGGCTGGATAACCTCGCCAAGTTGTGGCGGATTGGTAAATGGTTGTATGACATGTGGCAGTAACTGCCGTGACAGAATGAGCGGAGCAGGAAAAATAAGCGAAGTAACAAACGAACGTCCTGCTCGTCTGGGATAGACCAGGGAAAAGGGGACAATTTGCGGCCTTTGACCTGCAGGCCGGTAGGCAGTAGCGTGAGGTTTTTAATCGTGAGGGAGTTCAGCAATGAAGGTCGTCAGTCAATTTACTGGAATTTGTGTGTTGAGTGCTGTCTACCTGGTGGCTACCGTTGGTAAGATCGACCAATTGCAAGGAGAAGCTCTGGGCACTGTGCTGTGGGTGTTGGTAGCTGTTCCTGGCGGTATATGGTTAGCTGCACAAGCCTTAGGGGCGATGCACAAAGCGTTGCTCAAATTTGACTAAGCAATATACGCGGGCGTATAATCGTACTCGTAATCGGTTGACGCATGGAAAAACGCCGATGCCATGCAGACCTATGATGACAATGTTTATTGTGGGACCGATGGGGAGAACGCTGGGCACTATGGTTTATTCTCATTCAATTGAGGAAAATCGCTCAGGGTGGCGTACCCCCAACTGATTACACGCTTTACCCTCTATCCTTCATGATAGTACGTACTTTGGCCTCGTTCGTGTGATAAGCGGTGATCGGGGCCAAGTCTTTTATGGACACCTCCACAATCAATGCCCCCCGGAATTTTTCTTTGGTTCGCCCAATTCTCAAAACATCAACAGAATTCAACACGATAACTTGCTGGTTATAATCGCGTTTTAGTACAACGGCACTTCGTGAATTAAGTGCTGCACTGATGATTTCGGCTACCTCTGACCATGTAAGACAGTCCTTGCCTGTCCTGGATGTAAGAATGTGTTTAATTACATTGGGGTAGAAGGTGATTCCTCGGTTAGTTTGAGGTGGCCATTCGTTTCGTCTACATATCACGTTAAGCTCATTAAACTGCTTATTTGTCATGATATAAGTGAATAATGGTGCCTGCCATTCTTCTGCCGCTACGCCCGGCCCAATCACTGAAACGTTATATACCCACTCCGTGTAGAACGCGATAGCATCGCGCAGCCCATCATCACCCACAGCCATTTGACCATATCCCTGAACCAAGAGACCGAAGATTATACAGGGGAGGGAATGACCTGCAATCTTCATCGAATGGACTTCGGGTACGAAGAACACCAATGAACCAATGTTCTCATCAGCGCACCAATAGCTGACATCTTTTCCTTATCTTTCAAAGGTAATCGCTCATAAACGGATAAAACCTGTGGCCACATAACACAACCAGATATAATTTTTCCCTAATTTCTGGCGGGTCTATTCTTGACATTCTGGCTCTTATATAGAACCGTAGCAACCTAATATTTTACAATCAAATTATTGGTAGACATATTTTGTTCCTGGGAATTTTTTTGTGATATTTCCATTCAACAATCGATATCTATCCTCTTTCAATATATGGCCTGATATATATTTAAATGGCGGAAAATAATTAATATCTCCTCTAGGGGCTGACATCCATGCAAACGAAATTCCATTTAAAAGAAATATACATTTTGCGTTAAGTAAAAAATATTTATCTAATCCTGATCTGCATACATTGAATTTTATGACTCCAACACTCCTAAGTCCTTTGCTTTTGAAGTAGGTTGCAAGTGCTTGGAGAGATAGTGAATACATTCCATCTTCATTTCCATGGGCAAAGACATCAATTCTGTCATCAAATGTCACATCAGAATAATCAAAACACCTTCCAAGTAGAGGTTGGCCCTCTTGCGTAAATCCTTCAGACGCAAAGAGAGAATCATGAATGTAGTCATAATCATAGTTCCTATAATATTGTTTAAGGTAGTCAAGTTCGTACCGACCTTGATTCCCCAAAAATTGGGATGCGAAAACAGGTATTATCTTACCTGGGCTCCAATGCCTTGAATGAATCAAAGGTATCATTCCTGCATAAGTATAAAAATTAGATAGGAAACTCATGTCACCTCATTCACTGTGGGTAAGTATTATTTCAACGATATAATTTAAAATATGCGATTTTAAAGTGCGGCCGGTACAGTGTAGTAAAGTTTATTTACATTATCAATGTTACAAGTTTTACCGCAACTTTTCCATGAGCCATCTCGTAGGTTTAATCTGTATTTATATGTCATTTACCTTACGCGGCGTCATAATTTTAGCATATCAGAGAGAGTGGGGTGCATTAACGAAAAAAAGACAAATAACTAAAAAACACTTATTAATTATGAGGATATATTTAATATTTTTGCCACTGACAATCCGTTACCAGAAAAATGTTGAAATTGTCCTTTGCTTATGTAGGCTCAAAGTCACTATGTTTTTCACGTAGTAAAGTCAGAATTTGTAGCTTGAAATCATCTGGAGCGCGGTTGTTTGCCACGTTTACAGGAAGCGATGCCGGCCAAATATCTGACAAGAACTCGCTGTAGCTGACGAATGCTGAGACTCAAAGCAGTTTGTGTCAGCATTTCCCGACGCACTGTCCTGGCTTTATTTGGTAAACAATACCATCGATAACTCCCATCCACTGTACGCTGCCATTCTGGGAATTTAATCGGGAGGCACAGTCATCGAATTGAGTGTATGGAGGGGATAGAATTACCAATGTCATTTCGTAACATCCACCTCTCCCTAAGTAGTAAGGATATCGACTTGTGTTTGACTCCCCTCATCGGACACCTACTGGAGTGATCAGCTTAAAACAACCATCTATCCTAAGATGGACGTGACAAACGCTGCAGTGAAGAAAATATTGCACGTGTCTTTGATATCGACATCCTCGGTATATCTACATTCCATGCCTCCGTATTTATTTTTTATAGCAGATTCTTTTTCTTTATATGGCCACGAAGATTGGCGGTATCAAATCTGGTTAGTATGTTTCAATAGACATGAGAAGCAATACATTCACCACACTCAGCGAGTATGATCGAAAAGGAAACTGCCGAATAATTACCACCAAATATTAATTCGTGAAGTACAACATGGAATTAACTCAGGAAAGCCTACGCAATCTCAGACATTTCCTTACAACTTTAGTTATTACATACATTGTTCTGTAAACTATTATAAGTATGCTTTTAATTGTTAATTGTGTGCGAGTACGAATATTCCAAACTGGAATGTTATATTTTTTATAATCTGATAATTAGTATTGATGGTTTTATACCTTGATATTCCTATATGATATAGAAAAATATTGTTATACACACATGGTTATGTGATTTTATATGGAGAGATGCGAATGAACTGGAGTTGTCAAAACACTTGGATTGCCGTTTTATTTGGATGTTCTTTTTTATGGGTTTTTACAATAATTTTAATAATCAACATTATATATGATGATGTGTTTTTTTGATTTTAATGGAATAACAAATCAATCGCTAAATTTTCTTAAATTTCAAATTATACAAAAAACGCCATTGGGCGGTTTTTGTAGTAGCATGAAATCCCATGCTAATGCTTATATAAAGCATTCATTTAAGTAAAAGGATAAATATCGTGGTTATCGATTATATTGTAAGTGATTATAAAATCGCGGAATATTCCCGTGAACCATATGGGAAATGTCTCGTTTGTGCAAAACGGGTAGTTGAGCTTCTAACACAACGCAACATACCCTATCGTGTGATCGGTTTGCTTACCTGGTCTGGGCTTTCGAATGTAACACCAGCAAATCATTATGCTGTAGTTGCAAACATCGGAGGGCAAGCCATCATTATAGACCCCACGGCAGGCCAGTTTTCAGGATGCCGGCCATTTTATGGAACAATTGACGATTGGATTGCAGGCTTCAGCCAATATTTACCTCATCGGCTTATAAAAGGACGCGAATTTATATCTGTAAGCGAAGCTGAATCCTGCCTGGCTTCTTTGATTATGGGAAGTCCAGTAGATTTCAATGGAATTGTTCTTCAGAACACTATATGGCATAGCAAAATCATGAAAAATCCAGTTCATTTTGCTGCTCAGGAGCAAAAACAAATTCAAGCCTCATCATTTGTCCCACTACGGGAGCTAAAAAGAAGGCCCCGATGGAATTGCTTCAAAAATAGTTAGCAGTGTTACTCTGCTGGAATTAAAAAACCTGAATTGCACTAAAAAAAGGGGGGGCGGACGATTTCTTGGACTCTTGGGCGAGAGTTAATGCATTCATATGAGGACAGGGTTAGGGCTGTTGAACTCTATTATCGATATGGCAAAAAAGCCTCAGTGGTCATCAGGGAATTGGATATCCATCCATAAAACAGCTCGGTCGCTGGGGCGAATTTATGAAGAAACTGGCGAATTACCGAGAGAATTAAAATCGAGACAACGATACTCACAGGCGCAAAAAATCGCTGCTTTCCTCTGTTGGTGCAACCAGATATAGCATCTTATCGTATTGGAATGTCAGGGATTTAGAGAGTGTTCTGAACTCCTGCCAGGCAAAGATATCATCCAGTTCCGCCGACTGCTCGTTGACGGGCCGATGGAGATTTTTTGGATATTTGGGAGCTTTGGCAAAGCGGCGGTTGAAGTCCAGGATGAAGCCGTCAAGCCAGTCGTTGGCTTCCTCGATGCTGTTGATGTTCTCGAGTCGCATCTCTTTGATGAGTCGGTCCTGAAGCGTCAGGTTGGCACGTTCGACGCGGCCTTTGGCCTGCGAGCTGTTGGCACAGATGAGCTCGATGTTCAGGTCATGAAGAACGCGGCCAAACTGCGTGGTGCCGGTGCGGCGAGTTTCAGCCTGGCTGACGCGAAAAACAGCATGCTTGTCACTGTAGAACGCCACAGGTTTACCATGTTTATCAATATATTCCCGCGTCGCCAGCATGTAATCGAACGCCGATTCTGTTTCACAGAATCGCAGATGCATCAGCCGACCGGTAGCGTCATCAATGTAAACCAACAGGCAGCATTTTGATGCACGACCTTCAAACCAGTCATGGTGAGAGCCGTCGATTTGAATGAGCTCGCCAAGACAGTCGCGGCGATAGCGTGGTTGATAGACTCGAGGCTTGCGTCGAGCATGAGGAACCCAGAGGCCATCAGCAATCATCCAGTGACGAACGGTTTCTACAGAGATCGATATTTGGTGGCGTTGGCTGAGCTTTTCTGTGGCTAGTGTGGGTCCGAAGTCGCTGTATTTTTCACGTAGCAGCATCAGAACTTGCAGCCTGAGATCATCTGGGGCGCGGTTGTTTGCGGGTTTACCGCGTTTACGCGAAGCGATGCCAGCAGCACCGTCGGACAAATATCTGACAAGAACTCGCTGGAGCTGACGAACGCTGAGGTTCAGCAGTTTGGCTGCAGCTGATTGTGTAAGGAGTTTG
>NZ_DASYBS010000034.1:0-1993 GCF_036500665.1 Cedecea sp. | reverse complement strand
GGTTCCATCGCGCTGATAAATCGTTATGCCGCACGCCAGCACATCAATACCGGTGCGCCCGGCTACAACGTCAATACGCGCGGCCACGCCGTCATCCGTCATCCATGCCAGCGCCTGCCCGATATACTCCCGGGCTTCCTGAGGTGTTTTATTCGTTAACTTGCGGCGTTTCAGTAGCCAGAGGCGGGAGCCGATGCGGTCATTCTGTACGGTGGGCCAGGTATCGCCCCACCATCCCATCGCCTGCGCGGTGTGATCATCGCGTTCTGCTCGCCGCCACGTAAACAGCGATATCACTACGGCGCGCGTTAAAGGGTCGAGCGGGTCCGTCGACTCCCTCAGGAGCCCGTTAACATAGAGGATCATGGTGTTTAGCTCATCTTCTGGCCTGGCGCGTCAGTGGTACCGCCGCCGTCACCGTTTTCTTTGTGGGTGTGGCCGTTATATGTCTGTCGCATATCCGCCATCGTTTTACCGCTGCTGTCGCAGTTATCCCTGATGTTTCCGGTCGCTTCGACGGACATTTCAAAGCGGGCTTTAGGCGCATTTTTGAATACGATCGGTTTTCCGGCACCGTTCACGACTATCCCGTCGCGCGTTAATATCACCGACTGGCCTTGATCGTCGTAAATTGCCACCTCTCCGCACTTCAACCCTTTCAGACGATAGCGGCGATCAGATACGGATATTACAACCCCGTGCGAGCGGTCCCCTCCCGGGAATAAAACCGCCGCTTCTGCGCCATCCTGCGCCGAGGAAGTAAACCCGTAGGGCTCCAGGTACTCCACATTCTCTTTCACATCCCCGCCGATTAATTTCAGGCCGGCAGCCTGGCATTTTCTCTCGCTATCAAGGGAGGTCAGCACGGCCCGGGCAAAGAGATTAGCAAGAGCTTTCATATTGGCTGCCATCAGAAATCGTCGCCTCCGGATGCCTTTTTCTTTTTCGACTTCTGCGTAGCGGGTTCAGGCAAATAAGCATCTGCCGGGCCGACACGCAGCTCTGTAATCGTTCCGTTTCCGTCCTGGTTATAAGTCACTTCGGCAATGACCAGCTCGGTATTGTCAAACCCCAGCATGGGATCGAATACAATCACGCGCTGATTGGGCTGCCACAGTTCCCCGTTGCCCTGGCGCCAGCCCTGCACGGTATAGGTGGTTTCAGGCGTTTTTGCGGCGCGCTGGCGGGCTTCAAATTCACATCGGGATTTACAACTGTCTGCCGTGGCCGTCCCGGATTGCTGGAGTGTATGTGGGCGGTAGCGCGTCACACCCGCATCGCGGGTGCTCTGGCGAATAGCGGAGATCGTCGCCTCACCAAAATCATCATCGGTGCCCGGCCGCTGGCCGGTGACCAGATAATCAGAGAAACGTTCACGAACGCTGCGCTCGGTATCACACGAAAGTATGTTTTCGCCGAGCACCAGAGCCGTGGACGCACGTGAACGTCCCACGGCGCCGAGGTGCAAACGGCCTTCTCCGTCATCGTAAGCCAGCGTTTGAACCTGGCCCAGCAGGCGATTAAGGCAATCCACCACCGTTTCGCCATGCTCCGGCTGGGCATCAATAACGGCTGTTGCCGGTGCGCCATCGTCAATAACGGTAATCCCGAACGGGCTGGTTAACGCACTGGCGATACGAACCAGACTTTTTCCGCTGTGCTGTGCCGGAGCGGCAGAGCAGTCGATCAGATCGGCTGTCTTGCTACGCCCCACAATACCGGTGCTAATCGATGTGGCATCATAGCGAACCGGCGTAGCTTCCACCCAGCCGGTGATAACCAGGTCGCTACCGATCAACACTTCAACCAGGTCACCATTCTTTATCATGGGCTGGATTTCCGTAGCGCCAGACCACTGCCGGGTGATCGTCACGTTAAAATCGCGCGCCACTCTGTCTATGCCGGCACTCACACGCGCCGACGTCCACCCTCCCCACTCGCGCCCGTTTACACGCAAAAAAACAAGACTGTTCATCGCACCGGAACCCTCAAT
>NZ_DASYBS010000033.1:0-1664 GCF_036500665.1 Cedecea sp. | reverse complement strand
ATCATTAAGAGAATATGAAGAACAACTTGTGTGGATTTTTACTGATTGATTGATCGAAATATTATCATTGATTGATTGGTTTAAATTACTCGAAGTTTATTTGAGAGAATTTGTCAGTACATTGATGAGCCAGAATTGTGACCTTAAGTCACTAATGATTTTTAACTGAAGAGTTTGATCATGGCTCAGATTGAACGCTGGCGGCAGGCTTAACACATGCAAGTCGAGCGGGGGAGATTGCTTCGGTAATTGACCTAGCGGCGGACGGGTGAGTAATACTTAGGAATCTGCCTATTAATGGGGGACAACATCTCGAAAGGGATGCTAATACCGCATACGCCCTACGGGGGAAAGCAGGGGATCACTTGTGACCTTGCGTTAATAGATGAGCCTAAGTCGGATTAGCTAGTTGGTGGGGTAAAGGCCTACCAAGGCGACGATCTGTAGCGGGTCTGAGAGGATGATCCGCCACACTGGGACTGAGACACGGCCCAGACTCCTACGGGAGGCAGCAGTGGGGAATATTGGACAATGGGGGGAACCCTGATCCAGCCATGCCGCGTGTGTGAAGAAGGCCTTATGGTTGTAAAGCACTTTAAGCGAGGAGGAGGCTCTCTTGGTTAATACCCAAGATGAGTGGACGTTACTCGCAGAATAAGCACCGGCTAACTCTGTGCCAGCAGCCGCGGTAATACAGAGGGTGCGAGCGTTAATCGGATTTACTGGGCGTAAAGCGTGCGTAGGCGGCTTTTTAAGTCGGATGTGAAATCCCCGAGCTTAACTTGGGAATTGCATTCGATACTGGGAAGCTAGAGTATGGGAGAGGATGGTAGAATTCCAGGTGTAGCGGTGAAATGCGTAGAGATCTGGAGGAATACCGATGGCGAAGGCAGCCATCTGGCCTAATACTGACGCTGAGGTACGAAAGCATGGGGAGCAAACAGGATTAGATACCCTGGTAGTCCATGCCGTAAACGATGTCTACTAGCCGTTGGGGCCTTTGAGGCTTTAGTGGCGCAGCTAACGCGATAAGTAGACCGCCTGGGGAGTACGGTCGCAAGACTAAAACTCAAATGAATTGACGGGGGCCCGCACAAGCGGTGGAGCATGTGGTTTAATTCGATGCAACGCGAAGAACCTTACCTGGTCTTGACATAGTAAGAACTTTCCAGAGATGGATTGGTGCCTTCGGGAACTTACATACAGGTGCTGCATGGCTGTCGTCAGCTCGTGTCGTGAGATGTTGGGTTAAGTCCCGCAACGAGCGCAACCCTTTTCCTTATTTGCCAGCACTTCGGGTGGGAACTTTAAGGATACTGCCAGTGACAAACTGGAGGAAGGCGGGGACGACGTCAAGTCATCATGGCCCTTATGCCCAGGGCTGCACACGTGCTACAATGGGGCGGACAAAGCGACGCAATGCCGCAAGGCCGAGCCAATCGCAAAAACCGCCCCTCAGTTCGGATTGCGGGCTGCAACCCGCCCGCATGAAGCCGGAATCGCTAGTAATCGCGGATCAGCACTGCCGCGGTGAATGTGTTCCTGAGCCTTGTACACACCGCCCGTCAAGCCACCAAAGCGGGGGGCATCCGAAGTCGCCGGAGCCGCAAGGCAGGCGCCGAAGATGAAACCCGTGATGGGGACTAAGTCGTAACAAGGTAACC
>NZ_DASYBS010000032.1:0-43141 GCF_036500665.1 Cedecea sp. | reverse complement strand
GGCGCCCGGCGAGCTCATCGCCGCTAAAGCGGTAAACCCACCGGTTATCACCCAAACATTCGGGGTCGTTCGCGATTCGTTCCCGACGATCGCTCTCTTTCGCTGCTCCCGGCAGCTCAACCCCGCCTGAGTTGGGTCATCACCGGGGGCGATGAGAGCCGGGAACAAAGGCGTGGCTGTAAGTCTTGAAGCGACGGTGACTTTCAGAATTACTGCGGGTTTAAAGCGAGGCTCGGTTCCGGCTTAAATCGCCTCGGTTTTCTCTCCGACTGGCCAGGGTCCGGGCGTCGGGAACGGCCGGAGGCTGAGAGCGTCGGGAACGCGTCTCAGCCGACCCAGGACTGGGAGATAAAACTGAGGTTTACCGCTTGCGGCGATTTATTTGGCCGGGAGTCCGGGGTCTCGGGGAAGTGACGGTGACTTCCCCGAGTCGTTCACCGTTGCGGTGGCTGCATATAAAACAGGACTGGAAGTGAACGGAATATTCACCGCCCCTGCATTATCACCGGTATTTGTGATAACAAAGCATCACTCCGATAATAAGGCTAAAAACCTACTTCCTGAACGCCACCATCGTCACGGCAATCCCCAGAACCGCAGAAATCGCCCCCGCCATAAACACCGACGAATAGCCCATGGAAGTGGCCAGAATCCCGGTAAGCGGCCCGGTGATGCCGTATGAAATATCCTGGAATGCCGCATAGCCGCCCAGGGCAGTGCCGCGAACCTGAGGCGGAACGCGCTTAACCACTTCCACGCCCAGCGCCGGGAAAATTAACGAGCAGCCGCAGCCCGTCAGCGCTGCACCAAGCAACGCGGTCCAGGCACCAGGCGCATGCCAAAGAAGCAGCAGGCCCACCGTTTCAACGGCCAGTGAGAACAGCGCCACGCGCACGCCGCCGTAGCGGTCAGGCATCCAGCCAAACAGCACGCGCACCAGAACAAACGCGCCGCCGAAAGCCGTTAAGGTGAAGCCTGCATGAGCCCAGCCGTTTGCGGCAAAATAGAGCGAAACAAAGGTACCAATAACGGCGAAACCAACGCCCTGCAGCGCCAGCCCGAGCCCTGGCTGCCAGATAAGCCCAACAACGGTAAACAGCGAAGGCCGCTCGCCTTTATGGGCCGGAACAGGCTGCACGGTACTATTAAACAGCAGGCCAATCAGCGGCAGAGCAATGGTCGTCACGCCCAATGCAACAAAACCCCACTGGGCGTTGAACATCAGGCCAAGCGGCGCCCCGGCGGCCAGCGCACCGTAAATCGCCATCCCGTTCCAGGACATCACCTTACCGGAACGTCCCGGCCCAACCAGACCCAGCCCCCAGGTCAGGTTCCCGGTCAGCAGCTGGCTTTCGCCAAATCCAAGAATTAATCGCCCAACGATCAGCAGGCCAAATTTTACCGCCGGATCAACCGGCAGCAGCGCGGCGAGTAAATAGGCAACGCCCGCCAGTCCACAGGCAAACATGCCCTGTAGTACAGAACGTTTGGCCCCCATCTGGTCCGCCAGCCGTCCGGCATAGCCTCGGGTTAATACTGTGGCAAGAAACTGAATGCCCACCGCCACGCCAACCATCATGTTGCCGTAGCCAAGCTGCTGGTGAACAAAAAGCGGGATAACGGGCAGCGGCAGGCCAACCGTCATATAGGTAAGAAATACCGCAAAGGTAATTCTGAATAGCGACGTATTCGCCGACTTCGACGTTTTAAGGGTGGTCTCAGGTACCGCAGACATACTGCTTACTCCATAAATTCAGAGCAAGGCGCAACTCAACCCGCGCCCTTTCCTCTGAGTGTTCAGATTATAGGGTGCGTTGGTTAACGTTAAACGCTTACGCATTATCAAAATGATAATGGAGGGGAATGCATAGTGCCTGCCGGCTAACCGGCTGTCAATACAGAGGAATAGACAAAAAAATAGGGCACCCGAGGGCACCCCATTCTGAATCAGCCATTGAGATTAAGCGTTCAGCTTACGCATGACCAGCGTGGCGTTAGTACCGCCGAAGCCGAAGCTGTTGGACATCACGGTGGTCAGCGTCGCATCGGTAGGCTTAGTGACGATGTTCAGGCCAGCAGCCTGCTCGTCGAGCTCTTCCACGTTGATGCTTGGCGCGATAAAGCCATGCTCCAGCATCAGCAGGCTATAGATAGCTTCCTGCACGCCTGCGGCACCCAGAGAGTGACCGGTCATTGCTTTGGTCGCAGAAATAGCCGGGCTATGGTCAGCGAACACTTCACGGATCGCACCCAGCTCTTTCACGTCGCCTACCGGCGTAGAAGTCCCGTGGGAGTTCAGGTAGTCGATTGGCGTATCAACACCGTGCATGGCCATCTTCATGCAGCGCACCGCGCCTTCACCGGATGGAGCAACCATGTCTGCGCCATCGGACGTTGCGCCGTAGCCAACGATTTCAGCGTAGATATGTGCGCCACGAGCCAACGCGTGTTCCAGCTCTTCAACCACAACCATACCGCCGCCGCCAGCGATGACGAAGCCGTCGCGGTGCGTATCATAAGTACGGGAAGCTTTGTCCGGCGTTTCGTTGTATTTGGTGGACAGCGCGCCCATCGCATCGAACTCACAGGCCATTTCCCAGCCCAGCTCTTCGCCGCCGCCGGCAAAAACGATGTCCTGTTTGCCCAGTTGAATCTGTTCTACCGCGTTACCGATACAGTGCGCGGAAGTCGCACAGGCGGAGCTGATAGAGTAGTTCACACCGTGGATTTTGAACGGCGTGGCGAGGCAGGCGGAAACCGCGGAGCCCATCGCTTTGGTGACAACGTAAGGACCCACTGCTTTCAGGCCACGTGGGCTACGCATCGCGTCAGCCCCAAAGACCTGCGCTTTAGAAGAACCACCGGAGCCTGCAATCAGGCCAACGCGTGGGTTATTCTGATACACTTCTTCGCTCAGGCCAGCATCAGCAATAGCCTCACGCATAGAAAGATAGGCATAGATAGAGGCATCGTTCATGAAACGAACCACTTTACGGTCAATCAACCCGGTGGTATCCAGCTTGACGTTACCCCAAATGTGGCTGCGCATTCCCGCTTCTTTAAACTCTTCCGAGAAAGTGATCCCGGAGCGTCCTTCTCGCAGAGATGCCAGGACTTCCTGCTGGTTATTACCAATGCTGGATACAATGCCCAGGCCAGTAATCACTGCACGTTTCATTCAAATACCTCGTTCACTGCACTATGTAGGATTTCGTGAGGCACAATAGCGTACAGTTGTACGCCGAACAAGTCCGATCAGCCAAATTATGCGGAAATTTGCGCCGCTCCGCTCGCCCCGTTATGATCGAGCCACTGCCTGTCACACGAGCAACTTACGTGAAACATTCCCCTATACAATCCGCCAACCTCGGTTTCAACGAAGAAGGTACACCTGTATCCCGAGATTTTGACGACGTTTACTTCTCTAACGATAACGGGCTGGAAGAGACGCGTTACGTCTTCCTCGGCGGAAACCATCTTCCCGAACGCTTTGCAACCCACGAAAGACCGCTTTTTGTGGTCGCGGAAAGTGGTTTTGGTACCGGCCTTAACTTTTTGACTTTATGGCAGGCGTTCGATGAATTTTGTGTGAAACGTGAGGATGCCCGCTTAAAACGGCTGCATTTTATCAGTTTTGAAAAATTCCCCCTCACCGCCCCTGACCTGGCGCTGGCCCATAAGCACTGGCCGGAACTGAGCCGCTTCGCCGCCGAACTTCAGCAACAGTGGCCGCTGCCTGTGCCCGGCTGCCACCGCCTGCTGCTGGACAACGGGCGCATTACGCTGGACCTGTGGTTCGGGGATATTAACGAGCTGATATCTCAGTTGGATGACACGCTGAATCAGCAGGTCGACGCCTGGTTCCTTGACGGCTTCGCGCCCGCCAAAAACCCGGATATGTGGACGCCTCAGCTGTTCCAGGCAATGGTTCGCATGGCTCGCCCCGGCGGCACGCTGGCGACCTTTACCTCCGCCGGCTTTGTACGCCGTGGGCTGATTGAAGCAGGCTTTACCGTGACACGAAGCAAAGGGTTTGGCCGTAAACGCGAGATGCTCGTCGGGTCGTTGCAAAAGCCGATTGAAACCCCAGCTCGCTCACCGTGGTACTCCCGCCCCGGCACGCCCGAACGAGAAACCGCCATTATCGGCGGCGGAATAGCCAGCGCGCTTCTCTCTCTTGCGCTGCTGCGTCGAGGCTGGCAGGTGACGCTGTATTGTGAGGATGAGGCACCGGCTCAGGGAGCTTCCGGCAACCGCCAGGGCGCACTTTACCCTCTGCTTACCGCACATGATGCCGCGCTGACGACCTTTTTCCCGGCGGCATTCACCTTTGCGCGGCGCCTGTATGACGCCCTTCCGGTAGCGTTTGACCACGACTGGTGCGGCGTCACCCAGCTTGCCTGGGATGAAAAAAGCGCCCATAAAATCGAACAGATGCTCAACCTTGGCCTGCCCGGGTTACTGGCCACGGCGGTAGACGCCGAAACCGTGGAGAAAACCTGTGGCGTGGACACGCAGTGCGGCGGGATTAGCTATCCGCTGGGCGGCTGGCTCTACCCGGCGCAGCTTACCGCCGGAGCGCTGGAACTGGCCGAGCAGCAGGGATTGAAAATCCGCTATGGGCATCAGGCTACCGGCTTAACGCCCGATAACGGCGGCTGGAAGATAGATTTTGCGGAGCAGGAAGCGGTTCAACACAGCTCGGTAGTGCTGGCCAACGGCCATCAAATCAGCCGGTTTATGCAAACGCAAAACCTGCCGGTGTATTCCGTGGGCGGCCAGGTCAGCCATATTCCAACCACGCCAGGGTTAAGCCAGCTCTGCCAGGTGCTGTGCTATGACGGCTACCTGACGCCGGTTAACCCGCAAAACCAGCATCACTGCATCGGCGCCAGCTATCACCGTGGCCAGGAAGAGATGACCTGGAACGAAGAAGATCAGCAGCATAATCGCCAGCGGCTGCTCAACTGTTTACCGCATGCCGAATGGGCAAAAGAAGTGGACGTTTCAGCCAATGAAGCCCGCTGTGGCGTGCGCTGCGCCTCACGCGATCATCTACCAATGGTAGGCAGCGTTCCGGATTATGAAGCCACACTGGAGCAATACGCAGGGCTTGCTGAAGATCGTGAAAATGCGAAGCCGGCACCGGTTTACGGCAATCTTTATATGCTGGGCGCGCTTGGATCCCGCGGGCTGTGCAGCGCGCCGCTGGCCTCAGAGATTCTGGCGGCACAAATGAGCGAAGAGCCGATTCCGATGGATGCCGTCACGCTCGCGGCCTTGAACCCTAACCGGCTTTGGGTGAGGAAATTGTTGAAAGGCAAAGCGGTGAAATGATTTTCTCCTCATCAGACCTTCCGTGATATTTTATCCCCTCTCCCTTTTAGGGAGAGGGTTAGGGTGAGGGTCAGTCTTAAAACTTCGCCTTCTCGAAAAGCGTATCCCACATGCCCAGCACCAGCGCCTGATCGCGCGGCGACAGCTCACCCGCCTGAATCGCCTTTTGCAGGCTGTCGGTCACGACGACGTGCAGCGCTTCTGGCTTATGCTCGTCACCGTTTTCCAGTTCGGCCACGGCCAGAGTAAGGTGCCCACGCAGATAACCGCTGGCAAACAGGTCGTCGTCACTGGCGTGCTCCACCATCTCGTCAATCAACGCCAAAATACGTGACTCAAATTCCGCGATCATCATACATCCTCTTCATACAGGTGATTTTTAGTTTAGGTCTTCTGGCCAGGCAAACTGCCCGGCGTCCAGCGCAGGGGTGCCATAATACGCCCTTAGCGCGCCAATCAGACGTGCCGGACGCTCAGGGAGCCCCTCTTTCAGATAAGTCATAACCTGAGCATGTACCCGACGCTGAAAGGCAATGCGGTCAGGCTCAAAATCGCCGCTCAGGTTGTCGCAGCTGACGTTAAACGGAAAGCCTGCCGCCGTACTGAGCATCCACTCCAGCGCCTGCGGTTTCACTTCCACGTCTTCAAATTTTCCCTGAGTTTCGGCATCGCGCCCGTCCGGGCAATACCAGTAACCGAAGTCCACCAGCTTGCGGCGCTCTTTACCGGCCACGCACCAGTGGGAGATTTCATGCATTCCGCTGGCGTAGTAGCCGTGCGCAAAGACGATGCGGTTATACGGCAACTCGTCATCCGCGGGCAGATAGATAGGCTCGTCATCGCCTTTGATCAGGCGGGTATTAAACTCTTCCAGGAAGCAACTATCGAACACGTCGATCAGCTCCTGATAATGGTGCTGTTTGCTCATTGTTACGTTATTCATTTCAGGCTATCCCTAACCAGTGGAGGATTTCCGGTCCGTGGCTGTCATACAGCAGCTTGGCGCTCATCACCGCCGAAACCACGACGATCATCGGGCGAATCAGCTGCTGCCCTTTACTCAATACGAGACGCGAACCCACTCTCGCGCCTAAAAATTGCCCGGCCATCATCACGAAGCCGGTACCCCAAATCACCTTGCCGCCGATAATGAACAGCAGCAGCCCGCCAAGGTTTGACGTGGCGTTAAGCACTTTAGCGTGGGCGGTAGATTTGGCGAGGTTGAAACCACAAAGCGTCACAAAAGCCAGCGCATAAAACGACCCGGCACCGGGGCCAAAGAAGCCGTCATAAAAACCTACGCAGCCGCCAGCTATCAGCGCAAACGGCAGGCCATACAGGCGACGCTGGCGATCTTCTTCGCCAAGCTTTGGCATCAGCAGAAAATAAAGCCCGATGCCGATGATCAGCAGCGGCAGGATCTGACGCAGAATATCGGACTGCACGTGCTGCACCAGCAGCGCACCGCAGGTGGAGCCGATAAAAGTCATCAGAATATTGAGTTTCTGATCGGCAAGGCTGACCACCTTACGGCGAATAAAATAGAGCGAGGCAGAGACCGACCCGCCGCAGGCCTGAAGTTTGTTGGTCGCCAGCGCCTGCGCCGGGGACATACCCGCAGCCAGCAAGGCCGGAACCGTCAGTAACCCACCGCCGCCTGCAAGCGCATCAATAAACCCGGCGAGCATGGCGACAAAAAACAGCGCTACCAGCAGCAGCGGGGAAACCATAAACCATTCCATTTAGAGAACGTGCTCATCCAGTAATGCCTGACAGGAGGCGGGTAAAGGCGGTGGGGTTGTCTTTTTCGGTGGCGTGCTGCCCGGTGCAGGCGGCGCGAACCAGCTTTGCAGCTCGGCACCGCAGCCGTCTCCTGGCGGAGGCAGAGGCTGATCTTCGCACTCAAGGCTGTTAGCCGGGCAGCGCAAACGCACGTGCATATGGGCGCGGTGGGCAAACCACGGACGTACCTTACGCAGCCAGTCCCGGTCAGCCCCGGCATCTTCGCAAAGCCGCTGCTTGATAGCCGGGTTTACGAAGATGCGCGTGACGTCATTATCTTTAGCCGCAAGCTTAATCAGGCTGTCGATTTCCGGCTTCCACAGCGACGGCACCACGCGCTTGCCGTCAGCGGCGACTAAGTCCAACGCTTGCGGGCGCAGCAGCTGCGCCGACGTCCAGCGCGCTTTTGGCAGCTGCAGGAAGATATCAACATCCAGCCCGGTCTGATGACTGGCGTGGCCGGAGCTAAAACGCCCGCCCGCCGCCATGCCCATATCGCCAATCAGCACCGTGCCCAGGCCGAGCTGATTCACCTGATTACTCAGGCGCTGAATAAACATCACCAGATCGGGATGGCCGAAATAGCGACGCTGATCCGGACGCATCACCTGATAGCGGGCGTCTTCAAGCGGCAGCGCGTTAGCGCCGACGATGCAGCCGTTGGAAAACGCGCCGATGGACTGCGCGCTACCGGCAATAGGATGGTCGATTTTTTGCCACGGCGTAGCCGCTAAAGTCTGAGCGCTGGCGGCCAGCGCCAGCATCCCGATCAGGCATTTTTTCATTGACTTACCAGCGAGGAAGCGGGGAAGAAACGTCAGCGTTCTGAGCACGCTGGCGCAGCAGGTGATCCATCAGCACGATAGCCAGCATCGCTTCGGCGATCGGCACGGCGCGGATCCCCACGCACGGATCGTGACGACCACGGGTGATCATCTCCACTTCTTCGCCATCACGATTAATGGTTTTTCCCGGCACGGTAATGCTGGAGGTTGGCTTCAGGGCCATATTCGCCACAATCTGCTGACCGCTACTGATGCCACCCAGAATGCCGCCCACATGGTTGCTCTGGAAGCCCTGTTGAGTAATTTCGTCCCGGTTCTGGCTGCCACGCAGGTTCACCACGCCGAAGCCTTCGCCAATCTCCACGCCTTTCACCGCGTTGATGCTCATCAGCGCGTGGGCAATGTCCGCATCCAGGCGGTCAAAGACCGGCTCGCCGAGGCCCGGCGGCACGTTGTCGGCAACAACCGTTATCTTCGCGCCGATAGAGTCGCCCTCTTTTTTCAGGCCACGCATCAGCTCGTCCAGCGCTTCAATTTTATCCGGATCAGGGCAGAAGAACGGATTCTGCTCTACCTGATCCCAGTCTTTGATTTCCAACGGAATATCGCCCATCTGCGTCATGCAGCCGCGAATTTTAATGCCGAATTTCTGCTCAAGATATTTCTTGGCAATCGCGCCCGCCGCCACACGCATGGCGGTTTCACGCGCGGAAGAACGGCCACCGCCGCGATAGTCGCGCAGGCCATATTTTTGTTCGTAGGTGTAATCCGCGTGCCCCGGACGGAACACGTCTTTGATGGCGCTGTAATCCTGGGAGCGCTGATCGGTGTTTTCAATTAGCAGGCCGATGCTCGTGCCTGTCGTCACACCTTCAAACACGCCGGAAAGAATTTTTACCTGGTCAGGCTCACGGCGCTGGGTGGTGTAACGCGAGGTGCCCGGGCGGCGGCGATCGAGATCGTGCTGCAGGTCGGCTTCGGTCAGCGGGATGCCCGGCGGAACGCCGTCAACAATGCAGCCCAGCGCGATGCCGTGGGATTCACCAAATGTCGTTACGCGAAAAACCTGTCCAATACTGTTACCAGCCATCACGGCTCCTTACTGAATCACCGTTGTCGTTGTTGTGTTGTGCGCGGGAAGTAAAACGAGCCCGAAGACTCGTTTACGTGCGGCAATTAATCTTTGTAGATGCTGAAGTGCTCGCGAGCCTCGATCAACTGCGCTTTGGTCAGCATAAACACGCCGTCGCCGCCGTTATCGAACTCAAGCCAGGTGAACGGCACCTCCGGATATTGATCCATCAGGTGCACCATGCTGTTCCCTACTTCACAAATCAGGATCCCGCCGTCGGCCAGGTAGTCTGGCGCACAGGCCAGGATGCGGCGAGCCAGCTTCAGGCCATCGCTTCCGGCCGCCAGCCCCAGCTCTGGCTCAAAGTGATATTCACCCGGCAGGTCGGCCATATCTTCTTCATCAACGTACGGCGGGTTCGTCACAATCACGTCGTACTGCACTTTAGGCAGGTCACGGAACAGATCAGAGCGAATCGGCGTGACGTTGTGGTCCATGCCGTGCTCGGAAATGTTCTGCTCGGCCACGGCGATAGCGTCAGGGGAAATATCAACGATATCCACTTCCGCATTCGGGAATTCATAGGCGCAGGCGATGCCGATACAGCCGCTGCCGGTGCACATATCAAGAATATGCTGCGGCTCGTGATCGATCATCCCGGCAAAGCGGTTATTGATCAGCTCACCAATTGGGGAACGCGGGACCAGAACGCGTTCGTCAACGTAGAACTCGTGGCCGCAGAACCAGGCTTTGTTCGTCAGATAAGCAACCGGAATACGCTCGTTTACGCGGCGAATCACACGCTCAACGATGCGGTGACGCTCGCTTGGCGTCAGGCGCGCGGTACGCATATCTTCAGGAATATCAAGCGGCAGGTAAAGGCTTGGCAGAACCAGCTGAACGGCTTCATCCCATGGATTGTCGGTGCCGTGCCCATACCAGATGTTGGCGGCGCTAAAGCGGCTGACCGACCAGCGCAGCATATCCTGAATGGTATGCAGCTCGTTTACTGCCTCATCGACGAAAATTTTATCCACGTGCCCTCCGCAGGCGACTCACGCTAGTTCAATAATAATCGGCTAGTTTGCCATGAAGGAGGCGACAAATCAGCACCCATCGACGCCGGGAGGCGGTGAAATTTGCGTTTTCTTTATTGCCGACGGGGAAAGCGGGTAAACTGGCGACAAAGCGAATGCGAGACGAGATATACATGAAAAAGAAATCACCGCTCAGTTCCGAAGACGAGGCGCTTTTTCGCGGCCTGATGAGCGGCACCAAAAAACTGGCTCAGGATACGATTGTTCACCGCCCGGTACGTAAAAAAATAACGGAAGTCCCGGTAAAACGCCTGCTGCAGGAACAGGCTGACGCCAGCCACTATTTTTCGGATGAGTTTCAGCCGCGCCTGGCGACCGAAGGGCCAATGCGCTACGTGCGTGAAGGCGTGAGCCATTTTGAGCTGAAGAAACTGCGTCGCGGTGACTACTCCCCGGAGCTGTTTCTTGATTTACACGGCCTGACCCAGCTACAGGCTAAACAGGAGCTGGGCGCGCTGATTGCCGCCTGCCGTCGCGAGCATGTTTTCTGCGCCTGCGTCATGCACGGCCACGGTAAACACGTTCTTAAGCAGCAAACGCCGCTGTGGCTGGCGCAGCATCCGCATATTGTCGCGTTTCACCAGGCACCGAAAGAGTACGGCGGCGATGCCGCGCTGCTGGTGCTAATAGAAATTGAAGAGTGGCAGCCGCCGGAGCTGCCGTAAACTCGGCGTGAAAGATTCCCCTCACCCCGGCCCTCTCCCGGAGGAGAGGGGGAAAGCGATCGGGAACAGTCTCCTCGCCCCTTTGGGGAGAGGGGAAATCCTTAACACTTTAAAAGCAAAAAGAGCCGCTTTCGCGACTCTTTTTTTCATGCTCACAGCAATCAGATAGCCTTAGCCACCTTGAAATTGCAGGGGCTCATCTGCCAGTTAAATACGCCTTTACCCGATTCCGGATCCAGCGTGACGTTGGCAATTGCCGACGTGGTAAACATCGGCGGGGCCTCTTCCGGGCAAAGCTCGGAAACCAGGTAACCGACCAGCGGCAGGTGGGAAACCACCAGCGCGGATTCAACGCCTTCGTTTGCCAGCGCCAGCAGGTAATCTCCCACCAGGCCCACATCACCGCAGGGCCGTAGCTCAGGCAGGATGTCTTCTTTTTCCGGGAGGTTCAGCGCTTCCCGCACCACGTCCAGGGTCTGTTCAGCTCGCAGGTAAGGGCTCACCAGAACACGTTCGATACTTGTCACCTGACCTGTTAACCAGGTCGCCATCAGACGGGACTCATCACACCCACATTGGGTCAGGGGACGAACCGAGTCGCTGGCAGCATCGAGTGCTGCGTCGCCGTGACGCATGATAAAAACTTGCATATTGCACCGCTTTTGTTAACCAGGAACGCCTGAACCCGCACGCTGAAAAAGTGGGGTTCACGGCAGCCGGGCATTGTGCCTTATCCGTACATCGAATGAAACGCTGTCTTTTACCTCAATGCTGCAAGTATAGTCAATATCTGTTTACAAAATGACCTTGCAGCGTACATTTCCCGGTTTTAGCTCAGCGCTTCGTCATGCTCAGTAACCGGCCGCGGCTTCAACGCCGGCCAGAAACTAAGCTGTTGTTCAGCCATAATAATCAGCCTTTCGCAGGGCTTGAAACGTTCCCCGTACTGACCCGCTAAACGCTGTAATTTTGCCACAACGTCCGCGGCACTCAGGCTGTCCATATACCTGAACGGCCCGCCCAGGAACGGCGGAAAACCGATGCCGAACACGCCGCCAATATCACCATCCCGTGCGCTTCTCACCACACCCTCATCGAGGCAACGCGCGGCTTCGTTGAGCATCATCATCACGCAGCGTTCGGCGATTTGCTCCGGGGTCTGACGCCCGTTTGGCGTCACGCCTAACAGCTTGTAAATCGCTGTATCCGGCTGTTTCTTGCTTTTACGCCCTTTCGCCGGATAAAGATAGAAACCGCGACCATTTTTTCTTCCTTTGCGATCGTCCTTCAAGATTGCATCGACGCTTTCCGGCGCGGCGAAGCGATCGCCGAAGGCCTGCTGCAAAATCGGAATAATTTTAGTGCCGACGTCTATCCCAACTTCGTCCAACAGCTGCACGGGCCCTACCGGGAAACCAAACTTAACCAGCGCTTCGTCGATACGTTCGATAGGCTCACCTTCCGTCAGGCAGCGCAGCGCTTCGTTAATGTAAGGTGCAAGAATACGGTTGACGTAAAAACCAGCGCTGTCGCCGACAACGATCGGCGTTTTGCCCTGTTTTTTCGCCAGCTGTACGGTGGTGGAAATGGTTTCCGCACTGGTGCCTGCGTGAGGGATCACCTCAACCAGCGGCATCTTGTCGACCGGACTGAAAAAGTGCAGGCCGATAACCTGCTGCGGGCGCGCAGCTTGAGCGGCTATGTCAGCAATCGGCAGCGACGAGGTGTTTGAGGCAAAAACAGTATGCGGCGCGGCGTGCTGCTCCACTTCGGCCACCATTTTCTGCTTCAGGGCCAAATCTTCAAACACGGCTTCCACCACGATATCGCGCTGGCTGAACCCGTGATAATCGGTTCCCCCTGAGATGCGGGCCAGCTCGCGCTGCCGTTCGGCCGGCTTCATATGGCGGCGGCGAACTTTTTTGTCCAGCAGATCCCAGCTGTAGTTCAGCGCGTGGTTAATCCCTTCGTTATTAATGTCTTTAATGCGCACCGGCAGCTTGCCTTTGGTGGCCGTCACATAGGCAATCCCGCCGCCCATCAGCCCGCCGCCGAGGATACCCACCGCGTTGAGTTTGCCGGGCTTTGCATCCCCGCCGTACTCTTTCTTTAACTCAGTGCTGGCAAAGAACAGGCCGCGCAGCGCGGCAGATTCTGCGGACATCGCCAGTTCGCCAAACGCTTTAGCTTCCGCCTCATAGCCGCTTTTGCTCCCCTGCTCAAGCCCGGTACGAATAACGTCGATGATGCGGCGAGTTGCCGGGTAGTTACCCTGGGTTTTTGCCTCAGTCTTCTTGCTGACCAGGCGGAACAACAGGGAGCGTCCCAGCGGTCCGGCAAGCACGCGTTCTTTTACCGGCAGTTCACGTGAAGGTTTGCGCCCTTTAAGCGCCAGCGCAACGGCGGCATCCAGCAGAATGGATTCCGGCACTACGTCATCCACCAACCCTAACTTCAACGCCTGGCGCGGGCGCAGCTGCTTGCCGGTCAAAATCATGTCCAGCGCGTTGCTGACGCCAATCAGGCGAGGGAGACGCTGCGTACCGCCCGACCCCGGCAGCAGGCCAAGCTGCACCTCCGGCAGCCCAAGCTGGGTTTTAGGTGAATCGGTACAAACTCGGGCATGGCAGGCAAGCGCCATTTCCAGCCCGCCGCCCAGACACGCACCGTGGATAGCGGCCACAACCGGCATCGGCAGCGCGGCGATTTCCGCCATGATCTGCTGCCCCTGCCGCGCCAGCTCCTGCGCTTCCCCGGCCGTTTTACAGCCAGCAATCATGTTGATATCGGCCCCGGCAATAAAGTTGTCAGGTTTGCCGGAGATAAACACCAGCCCCTGCACGCTCGGGTTGTCGCGCAGCTTTTTAATAATGCCGTGTACCTGAGCGCCAAACTCGGCCTTCAGGGTATTCATCTTCTCGCCAGGCACGTCGATGGTGACAACCGCAACGTTATCCAGCCGAATGTGTAAATCGAATGCGCCTTTCTGCTCCATTACTCCACCTCCAGAACCATTGCCGCACCAAGGCCGCCGGCGGCACACGCCGTAACAAGGCCAAAACCGCCGCCACGGCGACGCAGCTCGTGCAGCGTTTGGGTAATCATCCTTGCGCCAGTGGCCGCAAACGGGTGTCCGTAGGCAATCGACCCGCCCAGCACGTTAAATTTAGCGTCATCCACTTCACCGGTGGCGTGAGCCCGGCCCAGCACGTTGCGGGCGAAGTTTTCGCTGGAAAGCATTTTCAAATTGGCTAACGTCTGCGCGGCAAAAGCTTCGTGCATATCAAACAGCGTCAAATCATTCAGGGTGATCCCGGCGCGCTCAAGCGCCAGCGGCGTAGCCCATGCCGGGCCAAGCAGCATATCCTGCCAGACATCAATGGCGGTAAACGCGTAGCTGCGCAGGTAGCCGAGCGGCTTGAGGCCAAGCTCTTTCGCGCGGGATTCCGTCATCAGGATAACGGCCGCCGCGCCGTCCGTCAGCGGCGTACTGTTCGCGGCGGTAACGGTGCCGTGCTTGCGGTCAAAAGCCGGGCGCAGCTTTGCATAATCTGCAAGGCTGGAACCTTTACGCACGTTGTTATCTTCGGCAAACGGCTGACGATAAGGCGGGATAAATGCCGTCATTACCTCATCTGCAAGCTTACCTTCCTGCCAGGCCTGCGCGGCACGTTCGTGGGAACGGTGGGCCAGCGCATCCTGCTGCTCGCGGGTAATACCGTGAGTTTTTGCCATTTGTTCGGCGGTATCGCCCATGCGCAGGCCGGTTGAGTATTCCGCCACCGCAGGGGGAACCGGTAATAAATCGCGAGGACGTAATTTGGAAAACAGTTTCAGGCGCTGCCCGAGCGTGCGCGCTTTATTCACATCCACCAGCGTGCGGCCCAGCTTTTTGCTTACGCCAATAGGCAGCACGGAAGAGGAATCTGCGCCCCCGGCAATACCGGCTCGGATAGTCCCGGCCATCAGGCTTTCGGCCACGTTCGCAACGGCCTGGAAACTGGTGGCGCAGGCACGGCTCACGCTATACGCGTCGGTATGCACGCTCATGCCGGTGCCAAGCACGATTTCACGGGCAATGTTTGGGGCTTCTGGCATCTGTACAACCTGGCCGAAAACCAGCTGTTCGATAGCTTCGGGCGGCACTTCGCTGCGCGCCATCAGCTCGCTCACCACCATATTGCCGAGATCGACGGCGGGAATACCATGGAAAGCCGTGGCCTGGCGGGCAAACGGCGTACGTAAACCACTGACAATGGCAATACGATCGCCCTGGCGGGTAATCAACGGCAGTGCCTGACTCATAACGCTCCCCTGCTAAAAAAAGTGAATACAGACAAAAAGTGGTCTGACCTGATCACAGTCTTAACTAAAAATTCACATCCAGCCAACCGGCGGGCGAGAAAAATGGGAGAAGCGACACGAATTATTACATAACGAAATGAAACACCCCGCGCAAAGCAGGGTGTTGAGGCAGGAGCGTTAACGCAGGCCGAGCTGGAAGATCATGGTTTCAGCCTGGCAGCTGAACACAAAGTCGATATCCAGCTGCACGCCGCCGGCCACTTCGGTGTAGCGCGGCGTTATCTGGCAAGGTTCAGATTCCACTTCACGGGCTTTGGCCGTTAAGGCTGCCAGAACGTCATCAGCCTGGGCTTTATCAGCAAATACGCGGCTGTAGGAGGCAATGCAGTCCGTGTTGTCGATAATGGAACCGACATCAATGCAGCAGCAAACCGGGGTTTCATCGGCGGTATTTTTATTCATCACGCTTTCCTCTGTAATGCGGCTTAAAAGGGAGAAAGATTCAAATAATTGTGGATATTTTACGCCCACGGTTGTTTCTGCTCCAGTTGATAATCCTCACAAAACCGACAAGTGACGGAAATCACACTTAAAAATGATCTAAAACAAATAACATCCCCCAATTGGCAGGAAGTTCCCCCGGATTTTGCCAGCCAGATCCCGTTTTTAAGATCAAACAAGAAAAACTTTAGAAACAAACTTGCAACATCCTTGCTGGTCAGACCTATACTCTCGCCACTGGTCTGATTTCTCTGTACCCGATCAGTCCCTACTATTCGCGCTCCTGTTACGGTATGTAACATTGTTTGCATAAAAATAAATCAATGAGGTTTTGGTCATGAGCCAGAAAAACCTGTTTGCAAAGTCAGCCCTCGCGGTTGCAGTGGCAATAGTCTCTTCCCAGGCGTATGCCGCCGGCTTTCAATTAAACGAGTTCTCTTCCTCTGGCCTTGGCCGAGCGTATTCGGGGGAAGGTGCAGTAGCGGATAACGCGGGTTCAGCAAGCCGCAACCCCGCCACCATCATGATGTTTGACCGCCCCTCTTTCTCCGCGGGTGCTATCTTCGTTGACCCGGATGTTGATATCTCTGGTACGTCAAAAACCGGTAAAAGCACCGATGCGAAAAACATCGCGCCAACCGCATGGGTTCCAAACCTGCACTTTGTTGCGCCGATTAACGATCAGTTTGGCTGGGGTGCCTCTGTCACCTCTAACTACGGCCTGGCCACCGAATATAATGACAGCTATACCGCAGGCTCAATGGGCGGCACGACCGACCTGACGACTCTGAACCTGAACCTGAGCGGCGCCTACCGCCTGAACAGCAACTGGAGCTTCGGTCTGGGCTTTGATGCTGTTTACGCTAAGGCGAAAATTGAACGCTATGCGGGTGACCTGCCGCAGCTGATTGCTGGTAATCCAGCAGCTCCGCTGACTCCGGCTCAACGCCAGGCTATCGGCAGCATTCCTGCTAATACCCAGATTGCTCACCTGAAGGGTGATAAATGGGGCTTCGGCTGGAACGCCGGTATTCTTTACGAAATTGATAAAGACAACCGCTATGGCTTTACCTACCGTTCAGAAGTGAAAGTCGACTTCGACGGCGACTATAAGAGCAGCCTGCCGGCGGCCTATAATCCACTGTTGTCTAACTTTGGTCTGCCTTCGGGCACCAATGGTCAGACTGTCCCGGGCTCTCTGAGCCTGCATCTGCCAGAAATGTGGGAACTGTCCGGTTATAACAAAGTTGCGCCGAAATGGGCCGTTCACTATAGCCTGACCTACACCAGCTGGAGCCAGTTCCAGGAGCTGAAAGCGACCGGCAGCAACGGCCA
Source organism: Cedecea sp. (assembly GCF_036500665.1). Taxonomy (NCBI): domain Bacteria; kingdom Pseudomonadati; phylum Pseudomonadota; class Gammaproteobacteria; order Enterobacterales; family Enterobacteriaceae; genus Cedecea; species Cedecea sp. Next base: position 26,262 of record NZ_DASYBS010000032.1, on the reverse strand, counting down.
GACGCTGTTCTATAAAGATGAAGGCTTCAAAGATGCTTACCGCATCGCGCTGGGTACCACCTACTACATGGACGACAACTGGACGTTCCGTACCGGTATCGCCTTTGATGACAGCCCGGTTCCGGCCGACAAGCGTTCTATCTCCATTCCGGATCAGGACCGCCTGTGGCTGAGCGCCGGGACCACTTATGCGTTTAACAAAGACGCTTCTGTGGACGTAGGTGTTTCCTACATGCACGGCCAGAAAGTGACCATCGAAGAAGGTCCATATACCTTCAAATCTGAAGGTAAAGCCTGGCTGTACGGCGCGAACTTCAACTACGCGTTCTAAGTTACCGCCCCAAAAGCAAACCGCCTTCATCATGAAGGCGGTTTTTTTATGCCTGCTCGCTCAGCTTCTCTTCAAACCGCAATAACCTTCCCGCGTTGCCGAGCACCAGCAGCGTGCTGAGATTATGCAGCAGCGCGGCGACGACGGCGCCAGACGCGCCCAGCCAGCCGAAAGCCGCCATCGCGACAATCGCCAGCGTCCAGCCCAGTCCGATAAAGACGTTGACCTGCAAAGTACGGCGGCAGCGGCGGCTTAAGCGCACGCAGGTGCCCAGTCGACGAAGATCGCTGCCAATCAATACAATATCCGCCGACGACATCGCAATATCAGAGCCTCCCGCCCCCATCGCCACGCCGACCACGCCAGCCTTCAAGGCCAGAGAATCATTAATGCCGTCGCCGATAACCATAGGCCGGTAGCCGCCGTCGATTTGCCGCTTCACCTGCTCAAGCTTATCCGCCGGGAGCGCGCCAGCCACCACGTCGACAATACCCACCTGATGCGCAATCCGGTCGGCAACTGACTGGCGATCGCCGGTCAGTAAAAGCTGACGACTCAACCCAAGCTCACGCAGCTCGGCCATTGCCGTTGCGGCCTCACCGCGCAGGCTATCGGCCAGCAGCAGCCAGCCAAGAAAATGCCCCTCCAGCGCCAGCCCGACAATCGGGCCGTCATGCTCCGGAGCCTCCGGTAAGTCAGCAAGCGTTGTGGCCAACAGCTCGCGCCTGCCGAGTACGGCTTCGCCCTGTGGGGTAGAAGCAGAAACGCCTAACCCCTGATGTTCCCGCACGTTATCAAGCGGGAACCAGGCCTCGCGTGACACGATCTCGCTCAGCGCACGGCTGACCGGGTGATTGCTGGTTGCGCCCAGGCTGGCCGCCAGTGTTTTCAACGAGGCAGGATCGGTATCGCCAAAGGGTACCAGAGCCTGCAGGTGCAGCTTACCGTGCGTCAGGGTACCGGTCTTGTCGACCACCACGGCGTTGATCTCCGCCAGCTCCTCAAGAAAAGCCGCGCCGCGAATTAAAATGCCGTGACGGGCGGCCACCGTCAGCCCGGCAATAGATGAAGCAGGCGCTGAGAGCACCAGCGCACACGGGCAGGCGGCCACCAATACCGCCAGCATTGCCTGAGCATCCTGCGTCAGGAACCAGGTACTGGCGGCAATCATCAGCACCAGCAGCAAATAGCGGGCGGCGTGGCGCTCAAGCAGTCGGGTTATCGGCGGGCTTGCCTGTTCGGCGCTTTGCATCAGGGCGATCACGCGCCCCAGCGTCGACGTTTCTCCGGTGCGCGTGACCCGGATGCGCAGCAGGCCATCAAGGTTTATCGCCCCACCAAAAACTTCGGCGCCGGGCTCAACTTCCTGCGGTACCGACTCGCCGGTGATCGGTGCCGTATCCAGACTTGCTTTGCCCTCCAGCACCAGGCCGTCGGCGGGGATATGGTCTCCGGCACGCACCTCAACAACATCGCCGGGTTCGAGATCGTGGTTGTCGATATCCTTTAGTTGACCCTCAGCATCAACGCGTCTGGCGCGGCTGCGCGTAAGCTTGCTCAGCGCTTCGATGGCTTCCTGAGAACCGATCACGCTGCGTTCTTCAAGAATATGCCCGACAATCATGATCAGCGGCAGCAGCGCGGCGGTCAGGAGATCGCCCGTCGCCCACGCGCCCAGTAAAGCCAGCGCAATGAGCTGGTCTGTCAGCCCGTGCAGGCTGGGGTAACGCAGGCTGTGCAGCGCATGCCGCAGCACCGGCACCGCCACAACGAGGGATGCCGCGCCCAGCAGTAAATCACCGACGGCAACCTGCTGAGGAGCTAGCCAGCGCCAGAGCAGGCCGAGAATCAGCGCCCCGCTGGCAACCAGCGCCAGCAGCAGCTGGCGAGTAATATGTTTCTGTTCCTGACGGGTCAACGCCCCGCCGGCCTGGACTGAAGAAGTCATGGTTTAGCCGCCTCTTTTTGCGCCACGCCCTGCAAAATCAGATGATCGTCATCCTGCGGCGACACGGTAATCACCGATCCGGCCCGGGACAAAATCTCGGCTATCCGCTGACGGTAAATTCGCCCCAGTAAATCTGGATCGTCATGGTTGCTGGCAAGATGAGCGATAGTCGCGGTATCCGACTGCGCTTTAGCCACGCTTTCCTGCGCGTTTGCCTGAGCGGTTTGCAGCATCTGGTCAGCCTGCTGCACCGCCTTCTGGCGCGTTAACGACGCATCACTTTGCGCGGTCGCCACCGCTTTCGACGCCTGCTGGCTGGCGGTTAATACCGCGTTGAACGCCGTAACGGTTGCTAACGGCAAGGCGGACTGAACGGTCACCCTCTCAAGCGTAATACCCGCGTCGCTTCCCGCCTGCTGAAGCCGCAGCAGGTTTTGCTCGATGTTACGCTGTACGTCACTGCGCAGCTGTTCGCGCTGCTGGGCAACGTTCATGTCGTTACCAGGCATTTCGGGGCGGGCAACCAGAATAGTATCCAGATCGCGTGACGCGCAGACCGCCACCGCCGCGCGCTCAACCAGCCTGTCGAGCAGCGGCAAAATGTGCTTGCCCTGAAACACATAGGTAGTCGGGGTTCTGACCCGATAGAACACGCTAATATCCAGCTGTACCACGCCTGCATCACCGGTCAGCAGGAAGCCGGAACCTGAAACAGCGTCGTTCCCAGGGCCCCCGTTAATATCCAGACTTTGCGCCTCGGGCGAACGCAGCAGGGCGGTCACCCGGTGCTCAATCACCCGATCCGCCCCCGGCACCATCACCACTTCATTCACCGGCGCGGGCCAGGCAAGCAACAGCCCCGGCTCGGCGACACGTTGCTCTGCGCCAAAACGCAGCACTACCGCCCTGCTTCCCGCCGGGATCTGCCGGACGTTCGAAAGCAGCCAGGCTCCGGCGGCAAACAGCGTCAGCACAAATATGGCGATAAACGCCAGCCGGATCGATTGCGTCCACGGCCCGCCGGGCTCAAGTTTTTGCCGTTCGGTCATGGTTTTTTATCCGCAGCTTTATCCATCTGTGGCCCGTCAACCAGCAGGCTGAACGGTTTGGCATCGGTACGCAGCACCAGCCGGGTTTGCGCATTGACCATGCCGCTGAGGGCATCAATCTGACGCAGCAGGCTGTAAAGCTGTGGCGCGCTGGCATAGGCTTTGCCGTAAATAGAGGCCGTTTGCACCTGAGCCTGAGCCTCAATATCCGCCGCTTTCACCGAAGCCTGCGCCTCGGTAATACGGGCATCGCGATCCGCTGCGGAGCGAATTTCTGCCGCCGCGCGTTTACCTTCCGCCGTACGTTCAATGGCGATGGTTTCACGCTCGGCGCGCATACGGTCAACGGTGGCATTAAGCGTGACGGCAGGCAGCGTCAGGCGCTCGGTGCCCATTTGTACCAGCCGGATGCCGTAGCTTTGCAGCAGCGGCTGGCTGATTTGCTGCTGAAGATGGGACTCAAACTGTGCCAACTGCACCTGCTTACCGTCGGTATTCACCAGTTGAGAAAGCGTGAAGCCGCTGGCGGTGGTTTCCAGCGCAGAGCCTAAATAAGTACGGATCTGCCGCGCCGCTTCATCCGGCTGATTCTGCACCGCCCGCATAAAGCGCTGCACGTGCTCAGGCGTGTTATCGACTTCCCACACCGCATAGGACTGAACGATGATCCGCAGGCCATCGCGTGTGCCTACATCCTGCAGCCCGCTTGATGTCGTCCGCAGGCGCAGATCCACCACCGTTGCGGTTTCAAAAGGCGCCGGAATTCGCCAGGCAAGCCCCGGCTCAAGCAGCACCCGAACGGGTTTACCAAAGCGAGTGATCACCAGCGATTCGCCGGATCGCACCTGTACCAGGCTCGCGGCAGCAAGCAGGATAAGCACCAGCACAGCGGCGGCGGTAATACGCTTCCAGATCCCTTTTTTACCGCCTTCCGGGGCAGAATAACGATCGTGGCCACAGCCGTGACCATGATGATGGTGATGATGTCCATGAGAGTGCGAGTGGCTCACCGGGAAAGCTCCTGTGCGGGTTTAGCTGGCGCATCGCGGCGCGCTGCATCGGTCGAAGTGGGAAAATCACGCAGGTCAAGCGTCGGCGGAGAACCGGCCCCGATCCGCCGGTCGATAACCAGCAAAGGACGGCCGCTGAGCGCCAGCTGAAGCTGCTTAAACCAAAGCTCGTCAATAAAGACCTGCCCTGCCTGCTGCCAGGCATTTTTCTGTGCAGCGAAGCGGGTCGCCGTAGCCTGAGCCAGGCTTAACGCTTCGGTGGCGTTGATTTGTGCCGTGTTCTGGCGCACCGCCGCATTGGTTGCGGCAAGCGCGGCTTTTTCTGCCGCGCTCCCTCGCTCGCGGAGGATCAGCGACTGGGCCGCAATTTGCGCGGCCTGCACGCCGTGAAACGCGTCGGCTGCTCCGGCAGGGGGATGAATTGCCTCAACGACGGTAGAAAGAATCTCCACGCCGCTGTTCAGGCTATCCAGCTGCTGCTGAACGGCGCGATTAATCTGCAGGGCAAGGTCGTCACGCCGCTCGCTGAGCACATCGTCCAGCGTTAAAGAGGAAAACTGATGCACCAGCACTTGGTTCGCGGTGCTGCGCACCAGCTCCTGAAGGTTCACTGCGCGGTAGGTCGCCGCCAGCGCGGCTTTATCGCTCAGCCCGATGCGCCACATAAAGCGCACGTCACTGTTCACGATTTGCAGGCTTTGTTGGTCCCCGCTTTGGCTGGCGATGATTTGCGCTTTGTCGAAGTTATGGGTGGCATCCCACAGGCGGTCAGCGCTGGCGGGCGCAGGCCCTTCGGCGTCAGCACGTTTTAGCGGCGGCTGATTCGCAGGATCTTCCCCGGCGGCCAGCTCATGTACCTGACCGTTTTCCGTCAGCCAAACCCGACCAAACGGCCACGGCATGCCCAGATGCAGGCCTGGTTCAAGCACCGCGACCGAACGCCCAAAGCGCTCATAGACGCCGCGCTCGGTGGCCGAAATTTGCTGCAGCCCGGTCAGCAGCCAGCCGCAAAGCAGCATAATGGCTAGCATAGGAATAAAGGCGCGTTTTAAGACGGTAAACGCCCAGACCTGACGCAGGTCTATGCCAAAACGCTGATGCAGCTGTTGCTGCAAAAAACCGAGCGGGCGCGGCGGCCAGGTTAGCTGCGCCGCCAGCTGGCTTTTGGGAATCAGGCCGGGTTCTGTCGTGCCGTCGCCGGGCGGGGCAAACAGAGAGAACAGGCCGCGCAGCATAAATTCTGCTGAAACCAGCAGCACCAGCACGGCGGGCAGATTTATCACCAGCGGGCTGTTAAGCTGCGGCCAGATAAGCCCAGGCAGAGTCAGCAGCTGCACCGCCATCACCAGGCGTAACAGCGGAGCTACCGGCCCGGCCTCGGGCGAAGCCTCTTTAGGCACAGCGCTAAGATGGCGCTCGGCCACCAGCAGGACAAAAAGCGAGACTATCAGGCAGGCAACGGCTATCCAGCGGTTATTGTTCTCCGCCAGCGGAACAAAGCTGGTGTTCCAGCCGGAAAGAGCAATATAGAACGCCAGCGCGGCAAGTGCGCCGGACCAAATTCCCTCAGCCTTAAAAAAGGCTTCAATGCGGGCAAAATTCAGCGGCAAAAGACCAGCAAACCAGCGGGCAATACTGCCCTTTGGGGCTTCTTCCGGCTGAGCCTGAGATTCTGCCTGAGGCGTAACTTTACCGCTGCGCCACTGGCAAATACGCTGGGCGGCATGTAGCGAAATGACCAATAACAACAGCGCTGCAGCATTGCTGCATAACAAAGCAACCCAGCGTGAAGTCGGCTCCAGAATACTGACCGTCAGCGCCAGAAGGAGCATCATAAACAGCAAGAAGGTTAAGGCAAACACCGCTCGCGCAGCGAGTCGGGCCTGCGCGGCGGCCAGCGAATAACGAGCGGGCAGCGCCTGAGGCAGCAGTTCAGCTTCGGGTAACCGGGTAGGTGGCATGATGTTTTAAACGTGAGATGCGCAGGAAATGCGCAGTATTTTTAGATTGTTATTTTATAACATACCAACACAAAATGCTGGCGAGTAAAGATGTGTCATTTTATGTCAGTATGATGACAATAAAAAAGCGAACATAAATGTTCGCTTTTTCACATCCGGGTATCGCTTACTGGGAGTCGATATCTTTCAGGTCATCCTGAATCGCCGCCGCGTTCGGGTTCGCTTCTGGCTTCAGCTGGCCGCCGTTGGCCAGGAAGTCATGCCGCTGGAAGTAAGCCTCGCGTACTGTGATATACGGGTCAGAAGACTGGCGCAGCAGGCCGTCGGAGTCCAGCAGCTGGGCACGGGTTTCGATACCTTCCACCGTCCATTTCCCGATGGACATCGGCCAGGTCAGCCAGGAAAGCACCGGATAGAGCGTATCGGCAAAGTCACCACCGTCTTCACGCAGCGTGAAGCTGCCGTAGCCAGGCAGCATGACGTAAGGGCCATAGCCTGCGCCATAGTGGCCCAGCGTGCTGCCGAAGCGGTGAGGCTCGACGCGCTGCAGTTTAGGGTTCGCCATTCCGGCAACGTCGATGAAGCCGCCCATCCCCAGCAGGGTGTTCAGGAAGAAGCGCGTAAAGTGCACCATCCCCTGATACGGGTCGCCCTGCACGAAGTAGTTCACCATGGTGGCCGGCTCTTCGAGGTTGCTGGTGAAGTTGCTCAGGCCGTTACGCGCCGGTACCGGCACATAGTCACGCCACGCTACAGCGACCGGACGCAGCACATACGGGTCCAGCACGTTGTAGTTGAAGTTGAACATTGAACGGTTGAAGCCTTCCAGCGGATCCGAACGTCCCTGAGGCTCCTGGCTGCCGGAACTGGCACATCCCACTAATACCGTTGTTGCCAGAGCAAGTCCGGTCAGGCGGAAATTCATTAGCGTTTCCCTCTTATTGTTTATCTGCGCTTTCAGTGGTGCCCGGTTCAGTTTGGGCCCTCGCCTGATCGATGCTGCGCTCAATGACGGCGCGGCGCTGGTCGTTAGCCGGTAAAACTTTCAGCATGATTTCCCACGCGCCAATCGCCTCACGGTAGTTCTGCCGCTCAAAGGCATTGAACGCCAGCAGGCTGAGCACGCGAATATTCGTGTGGTCATCTTTTAGCATTTCGCGGAGCAGGAGGCCACCCAGCTGGTTGTCCTGCGCGTCGGCGGAGCGGGTCAATACTTCAGCATAGCCCAGCTTTGCCTCGCCGTTTGCGGGCGCAAGTTTATACGCATGAGCAAAAGCTTGTGTCGCCGTCGTGGCGTTATTTAGCACCATGCCAATGCGTCCTAGCATCATCCAGCCTTCAAGATTATCAGGCTGTTGCTGCAATCGCGTGCGTAATCCTAACCCAAGACGCGCCATCTCTTCCATAGTCAGGGGCGCGGCCTGCGGGTCGAGAACACGTTTTAACAACGCTGGCGTCTCGGCGGTCGCCTGCCGCCAGGCCTGTAGCTGGCCCAGCCCGGCGGTTTTCAGATAACTGCCAGCGCTGACCGCCACGAGGATCAGCGCCCCGGGTAAAAAGACCCACAGCGAGATTTTTCCCCTGGCTACCGCCCCAGACTGCGCCGAATAATCCTCCGCCAGAGAAATCTTTTGCCGCCTGCGGCTGCGCAGCACGATAACGCCGATACCGCCGACCACAAACAGCGCGGGCAGCGCCCAGAGGATAACCGTCGCAGGCGTCAACGGCGGCTCGTAGGTGACGAAATGCCCGTAGCGCTCCACCATGTAATCGACGATCTGCGGCTTGCTTTTGCCCTGCTGCATCAGCTCATAAACCTTGAGCTTCATGTCGGAGGCTATCATCGCGTTTGAATCCGCAATGCTGTTGTTCTGGCACTTAGGACAGCGCAGCTCTTCGGTCAGCTGGCGGAACTGTTGCTCCTGCGCTTCATCCTTAAAAGTGAAGGTATCGATGGCCGCCGCCGCGTGAAGGCTGAACAGCATGCCGATAAGCAAGGAAACTGCGCGCATCACGATCCCGCCTCCTGGCTGTATTTCTCCCACAGCGGTTTTAACTCCTGCTGCCAGACGCGATCGTTCAGATCGCCCGCATGGCGATAGCGAACGATCCCTTTGCCGTCGATCAGGAAGGTTTCCGGCGCGCCGTACACGCCGAGATCCAGCCCCAGCATGCCGTTGCCGTCAAACAGGCTTAACATGTACGGGTTCCCGAGATCGCGCAGCCAGTTAATCGCTTTGTGGCGGTCGTCTTTATAGTTCATACCCACCACACGCACGCCCTGCGCGGCCAGCCCGTTCAGAAACTTATGCTCGGCGCGGCAGGTTGGGCACCAGGTCGCCCAGACGTTCAGCAGCAGCGGCTTGCCGTCCGCAAGGACTTCGCGGCCCCACTCTTTGCCGGGCTCGTCGAGCGATTCCAGGCGAAACACCGGCACCGGTTTGCCAATCAGCGCCGACTCCAGATCGGTGGGCGCTTCGCCCTGCGCGTTACGCGCCAGCTGCCAGAGCAGCAACGAGGCCAGCAGCATAAACAGCGCCAGCGGAATAAACAGATAGCGGCGCTTCATACGGCGGCCTCCGGCTTAACTTTACGGTTGCGATAACGCGGGTCGCACAGGCAGAAGAGCCCGCCGAGCGCCATCAGCAGCCCGCCCGCCCAAATCCAGCGCACGAAAGGTTTGTAATAAAGGCGCACCGCCCAGCTGCCGTCGGCCAGCTCTTCGCCCAGCGCGGCATAGAGGTCACGGGTGAAACCGCCGTCGATGGCCGCCTCGGTCATCATCGCCCGGTTGCTGTTATAAAAACGTTTTTCAGCGTGCAGCGTGGCTTCCGGCCTGCCGTTACGGGTGACGTCGATAACGCCCACGCCGCCGCGATAGTTAGGGCCGGTGATGTCCCGCACTTCCCGGAACACGAAGTGATACTGATGAATATCAATGCTGTCGCCGGACTTCATGCGCACGTCTCGCTCCACGCTGTAGCTCTGGCTAAAGGCGATACCGACCATCGTCACCGCCAGGCCAAGATGCGCGGAAACCATGCCCCAGTGGCTGGCAGGAATTTTGCGTAACCCATCCCAGAAACCGTGGCGGTGCGTGGCGCGCTGATAAACCTCCATCAGCGCCAGCACAAAGACCCAGATAGCCATCAGCAGGCCGACCACCGTCATCGCTTCAACGCGATCCTGCATCAGCCACGGCAGCAGCAGCGACAGAACCAGCGTCACGGCCACGGCCACCAGCAGATGCTTGCGCAGCTTGCCCGGTTCGTCGCGCCGCCAGCGAACCAGCGGCCCGATGCCGAGCATCAGCGCAAACGGCGCCATCAGCGCGGTAAACATCGTATTAAAGAACGGTTCGCCGATAGAAATGCTGCCCAGCCCAAGCTGCTTATGCACCAGCGGCAGCAGCGTGCCCAGCAAAACCACCAGCATGGCGGCAATCAGCAAGATGTTATTGCCGAGCAGGAAAGACTCGCGCGACCAGAGATCGTTGCTCACGCGGGAACGCACCTTGCTGCCTTTTACCGCATACAGCAGCAGCGAGCCGCCGATAACAACAACCAGGAAAGCGAGAATAAACATACCGCGCGCCGGGTCGGAGGCAAAAGAGTGCACCGACACCAGCACGCCGGAGCGCACCAGGAACGTGCCCAGCAGGCAAAGCGAGAAGGCGCTAATCGCCAGCAGCACGGTCCAGGCCTTAAAGCTGCCGCGCTTTTCGGTGACCGAGAGCGAATGGATCAGCGCCGTGCCAGCCAGCCAGGGCATAAACGAGGCGTTTTCCACCGGGTCCCAGAACCACCAGCCGCCCCAGCCCAGTTCGTAATAGGCCCACGCCGAGCCAAGCACGATCCCAACGGTTAAGAAAGCCCATGCCGCCAGCGTCCACGGACGAGTCCAGCGCGCCCAGGCGCTATCCAGCCTGCCGCCCAGCAGGGCCGCAATCGAGAAAGCAAACGCCACGGAAAAGCCAACATAGCCCATATACAGCAGCGGCGGATGCACAATCAGGCCTATGTCCTGCAGCAGCGGGTTTAAGTCGCGCCCTTCCAGCGGATAATCCGGCAGCGTGCGGATAAACGGGTTAGAGGTGAAAATAATAAACAGCAGGAAGCCGAAGTTAATCATCCCCATTACCGCCAGCACGCGGGCATGGTCTTCTTTTGGCATGCTGCGCCCGGTGAGCGAAACGGCAAACGTCCAGCCGCTCATCATCAGCACCCACAGCATCAAAGACCCTTCGTGCGCGCCCCAGGTTGCCGCCACGCGATACCAGACCGGCAGTTCGGTATTGGCGTTATTAGCGACATACAGCACGCTGAAGTCGTTCACCACAAAGGCGTTAACCAGGATCAGGAATGACGCGCAAAGGGTAATAAACAGCGCCCAGCTGAACGGCCGCGCGGAGGCCATCAGCCGCTTGTCGCCGCGCGCCACGCCCCAGAGCGGGTAAATGCTTAGCAGCAGGGACCAGCCGAGCGCCAGACACAGTAAGAAACCACCGATTTCCGGCATCATAGGGCGTTATCCTTGTACACTTCCGGGGCCTGCTGGTGATTTTGCTCCATCGCCGCTTTTACTTCCGGCGGAGTGTAGTTCTCATCGTGCTTCGCCAGCACCTCTTTGGCGTGGATAAGCGTGGCACCTTCCATCACGCCCTGGGCCACCACGCCCTGCCCCTCGCGGAACAGATCCGGCAGAATGCCCTCGTAGGTCACGTCCACCACGCCGCGAGCGTCATACAGCTTGAAGCTGACCTTCAGGCTTTGGCTGTCGCGCTTTACGCTGCCCGGCATCACCATGCCGCCGATCCTCAGACGCTGCCCGGTTTCCGGCATCAGCCGGCTTTCGCCTTTGCCATAGATAATTTCGCCGGGGGTATAAAACAGGTCGATATTGCTGCGCAGGGCATAAAGCACGAGCGTGATGGTCAGCCCAAGCCCCGCCAGTACCGCCACGGCCAGATAAAGCCGGTTTTTACGACGCGGATTCACTTAAACTTCCTCCTGGCGCTGGCGAGCGACGCGGATACGCTGCTCTCTGGCTTGCTGGCGAGCCACCGCCCGCAGAATGGCGCGGTGCTGGTAGCGGGTATGGAAAATCAGCCCAAGCAGCGGCAACAGCGTAAAGGCCACCGCCAGCCAGACGTAAAAGGCGTAGCCGCCCATGGCGAAGAACTCGCGCCAGTCAGTGAACGCCCATGTCATGATTTTGCTCCTTTACCGTTAGCAAGCGCTAACACCCAAGGACGGCGGCTTTCCTGCTGCAGCAGCAGGTTGCGCAGGCGCATCAGGGTGAGCGTGATAAACAGCGCCAGGAAGCCGAAAATAGTCCAGCGCAGCGGCGTACGCATCGACGGGTCAATGCTTTGCTGCATATTGGTGGATCCCTGGTGCAGCGTGTTCCACCACTCGACAGAGAAATGAATAATCGGCAGGTTCACCACGCCGACCAGCACCAGAATCCCGGCGGCGCGCCCCGCAAGGCGGCGGTCGTCAAACGCGCTATACAGGGCAATCGCGCCCACGTAGAGGAACAGCAGCACCAGCTCGGAGGTCAGCCTTGCGTCCCAAATCCACCAGGTGCCCCACATCGGCTTGCCCCAGGCTGAACCGGTGACGAGTGCAATAAAGGTAAACGCCGCGCCGACGGGCGCCATCGCCATCACCGCAAGATCGGCGGTTTTTATCTGCCACACCAGACCAATAAAGGCCGCAATCGCCATGCTGGCGTAAATGCCTATCGACCACATGGCCGCCGGAACGTGCAGGTACATAATCCGGTAGCTTTGCCCCTGCTGGTAGTCTGCCGGTGCAATACCAAAGCCCCAGACGCAGCCAACCAACAGCAGCACAGCGCTGAGGATAGCCAGCCAGGGCAGCAGACGGCCGCAGAAGTGATAAAGCCGCTCCGGTTTAGCAAGCTGATGTAATGTTTTCCACATAGTTTTTGCTCACAAAACAAAGAATAAAGTTATGCAACGCTTACCCGCAGCGCCGCAGCGGTAGCAAACGGGCTTAGCGTGGCGCTGCCGGCCAGCAGCGCGCCAAGGATTGCTATATAGCCTTCCACCGGCAGATGCATCGAGGCGGCATCCATCGCGGCGGTGGCAAAAATTAATAGCGGGATGGTTAACGGCAGCACCAGCAGACTGAGCAATACCCCGCTCCGCTTCAGCCCAACCGTCAGCCCGACGCCGGGCGCGCCGAGGAAGCTCAGCGTCGGCGTCCCCAGCAGTAAAGTGGCTGCCATCACCTGCCAGCCGTAGAAATCCAGCCCGAGCAGCAAGGCTGCCAGCGGGGAAAGCAGCAGCAGCGGCAGCCCGGTGACCACCCAGTGAGCGGTCACTTTCGCCAGCACCACCAGCGGCAAAGGCACCGGCATCAGCATCAGTTGCTCCAGCGAGCCGTCCTGAAAGTCGTCCCGGAATAGCCTGTCCATCGCCATCAGCGAGGCCAGCAGGGCCGCAACCCAGATTATCCCCGGCGCAATACGCGCGAGTAGCTGAGGCTCCGGGCCAACGCCGAGCGGGAACAGCGTAATCACAATCAGGAAGAACCACAGCGGATTAGCGATTTCAGCCCCACGACGAAACACCACCTGCAGCTCACGCCAAAAAATGCGCCTTATCATGGGTGAGTTTCCTGCAAATGAATCTGGCGTACAGAACAGCTAAGCGGCTGATGGCTGGTGAGGATAACCATTCCGCCCGCTTCGGCATGCTGCTGCAGGCGCTGGGTTAAGCGTTCAATACCGGCGGCGTCCAGCGCGGTAAACGGCTCATCGAGGAGCCAGAGCTTTGCCGAGGAAAGCCAAAGGCGAGCGAGCGCGGCGCGGCGCTGCTGCCCGGCTGAAAGCTGGTTGATGGGTAAATCTTCAAAACCGAGCAGCCCGGTTTGCTCGAGCGCGGCCCACAGCTGCTCTTCAACAGCATCGGCATGAAAAAAGGTGAGATTTTCAAAAGGCGTGAGAACGGCTTTGATGCCCGGCTGGTGGCCAATCCACAGCAAGTCGCCGTGGAAGTTATCGCGCTGGCGGCGCAAAGGCTGGTTTTGCCAGAAAACCTCGCCCTCATCGGCCTGCGCCAACCCGGCCAGGATACGCAGCAGCGTGGTTTTACCCGCGCCGTTTTTGCCCGCTACCTGCACCATTTCGCCTGGCTCAACGCTAAACGACAGCGCGTTGAACAGCGTGCGTTCATCACGCTGGCAGGTCAATTGTCGGGCTTGTAGCATCGGGAGGCGCTCCTTGTCTCGGGTGACGCTAAGCATATCATACCGCCCCGTTTTCTTCAGGTTGCCCCGGCACCTTAAACTACTCCATTAGAGTTAATACGCTTACTCAGATCAAAGCAGGAGCGATTATTCCCATTCGGCAAAGCGGTGGGCTAAAAACCGCTACGCTTAAGTGAACGCTTTCTGACCAGGAATTGCTCTAATGAACAAGATCGAGAACGACAAAATAGCCAAAACCGACGAACTGGAAGTCGACAGCGACGAGAAGTCGAGCGGCAAGCAAATCGAGGTGGATGAAGACCGCCTGCCCTCCGGCGCGATGGCAATCCACGAGCACATCCGTCAGGACGGGCAAAAAGAGCTGGAGCGCGACGGCATGGCGCTGTTCTGGTCGGCCGTCGCCGCAGGTTTGTCGATGGGCGCCTCGCTGCTGGCGAAAGGCATTTTTCACGTTAACCTGGTCGGCGTGCCCGGCAATTTCCTGCTGGAAAATCTCGGCTACACCTTCGGCTTTATCATCGTCATCATGGCTCGCCAGCAGCTGTTTACCGAAAACACCGTTACCGCCGTGCTGCCGGTGATGCAGCATCCGACCACGAGCAATTTCTGGCTGCTGATGCGGCTGTGGGGCATTGTGCTGCTCGGGAATATCGTCGGCACCGCGCTGGCGGCGCTGGCCTTCGAATATATGCCGATATTTGACGAGTCCACCCGAAACGCCTTCGACGACATCGGCATGAAGGTGATGGAAAACCCGCCCGGCGAGATGTTTGCCAACGCCATGATCTCCGGCTGGATCATCGCCACCATGGTGTGGATGTTCCCCGCCGCGGGCTCGGCAAAAATCTTCGTTATCGTGCTGATGACCTGGCTGGTCGCGCTGGGTGACTTAACCCATATCGTGGTTGGTTCGGTTGAAATTCTCTATCTCGTGTTCAACGGCACGCTGCACTGGAGCGAGTTTTTCTGGCCGTTCGCACTGCCCACCCTGGCCGGGAATATCTGCGGCGGAACGTTTATTTTTGCGCTTATCAGCCACGCGCAGATCCGCAACGATATGAGCAACAAGAAGAAGGCCGAGGCCAAGCGGAAGCAGGAAAAACAGAGCCAAAATTCAGCGAAGAGCGGAAAACATGACGGGTGAATTGTTCATGATCCAGGCAAAAAAAACTGAACGGGCACGTATTTGATAACCCCTGTACGAGATTGTACTATGGGCGACGAAATAACATTCTTATCCGATGAAAGGTGTTAGATGTTTGACCTAAAATTGCGCGAAGTAAATGACGGATTATCCGCTAAAGAGCGCGGCGTCGCGGCTTACATTATTGCGAATAAGCAATCATTAAAAAATATGAGCATCCAGACGCTGGCGAAAGCCAATGAGGTCAGCACTACCACTATTCTGCGTCTGTGTCATAAATTAGGCTACCAGGGCTTTAGCGATCTTAAAATTGACTTAATGACTTCGTCCGGAGCAAAACATCACGAGTCCGTTTTACAAGAAGATATAAATATTGATGATTCGCTGGAAGCCGTAAACGCAAAAATTCATTTGATAGAAAAATCATCCATCGATGAAACCCATGCGATGATGAATCCGGAGCAGCTCAAACGCGCCTGCAAGTTAATCAGGGAAAGCCATAAAATTGCTATCTACGGGGCAGGAAGCAGTGGTCTGGTAGGTAAAGAGCTAGAATATCAGCTGATAAAAATAAAGAAAGATGTCAGCTGCCACCTCGATTACAGTATTCAATTCAATATTGTAAACACTTTAGATCAAGACGATCTGCTGATTATTATTTCGCACTCCGGTGATAACCACGAAGCCGTGAAGCTGTTGACGCTGGCACAGCAGCTTGGCGTTCCCTCTATCGCGATCACACGTATGGGGCAAAGCCGCGTATCCGCCCTCGCGGGGCTCATCTTGCATACCATTTCTACCGAGAGCATTTCTCGACTCATTCCGATTCGCTCCAAAATGTCACAGCTTTCGGTGATCAATATGCTGGTGACTAACCTGTTTATCCAGCAATACGACGAACGCTTACTAAAACAGAGCCAAACGCGAGCCGAACGTTTTTACAACCTAAACAATAAGCCATAGCCCGCCAACGCAAGGCTTCACACCCGTCCCTCACATTATTCCGCTTCAACACGGTATTCTGGCGTATCGCCACCGCTGTCGATGTTTAAAAAAGTGATCGATTTCCCAAAACGAAGACAAGGCTCTTCTCATCACGCCCTTTTCTCGATAGAAGTAATAACATTACTTTAAACACAACAAAATAAAGTAATATTGTAACCAAAAACTATACAGGGAGAGATAATGCCAACCGAGCTCCCGGTCATCTTAGTCAGCCATGGCCCCTTTGCCGAGGGGGCGCTAACCTGCGCCGAAATGCTTGTGGGTAAGCAAAACCACGTTGCGGTGGTATTAATTCAGGAAGATACCTCGATTGATAACGCTCGCACTTCACTACGAGAAACCTACCAGGCGCTTAATCAGGGTAATGGCGTACTTATTCTGGTAGATATGATGGGCGGGTCGCCTTGTAATTTAGCGAGCGAACTCCTGTTAACCCAGAATGATATTTTTTTATTCTGTGGTTTCAATATTCCCACCTTGCTGGAAGTGTTTAACAACCGTGATTTACCGCTAAATGAAATCGCAACCCTCATTGAAGACATGTTTCCTGATAGCGGTTTCAACGTCGGTAATTTATTAAAAACCGAACGGGAATCATCAACCGAACTTTGAAAGGACACACCATGCCTATTAATCTTGCAAGAATCGATGACCGCCTTATTCATGGCCAGGTGATTACCACCTGGGTTAAAAATCACGATATTGAACAAATACTGATCGTCAACGATAAAGTGGCGAACGACACCGTGCAGCAGTCTGTCATCTCCATGTCGGCACCTCCAGAATTAAAAGTCCAGGTTTTCGGCGTACAAAAATTTATTGATATCCTGAAAAAAACAGAAATTAAAAGAAGAACAATGCTGCTGTTCACCAACAGTGTCGACGTTAATGCCCTGGTCGAAAATGGACTGGATATTAATAAATTAAACGTCGGCGGCATGAGAATGCATGAGGGGCGCAAAAGCCTGTCCCGCGCCGTCGCCGTTACGCCAGAAGAAGAGCAGGCCTTTAAATCACTGATTTCCAGAAATATTGCAGTAGAAATACAAATGGTGCCCAAAGACACCATTGTTGAATTGAAATCATTATTGGATTAATTGCATCACGCCGCTCCCCGAAATCGTTCAAATTGCAGTGAACAGCCGTGCAATTTTAAATATGACGGGTATAGCGCCATCACCGGGAAATATAATTATGTTAATTGAAGCCATTCTGGTCGCTATCTGGGCAGGTATCTGCTCAATAGACGACGTAGGGCCACAAATGCTCCGGCGGCCCCTGCTTACAGGAACTGTAGCCGGTATGATTATGGGCGATATGGTTCAGGGGCTTGCCATCAGCGCAACCCTTGAGCTGGTCTGGATGGGCATCGGCAACGTGGGAGCCTACTCTGCGCCGGATATTATTGCCGGTTCAATCATTGGTGTCGCACTGGGCATTGCCTCCAAAGGCGGGATAGCCGCCGGAATAGCCCTTGCTGTGCCGGTGTCGATTTTGTGCCAGCAGCTCTTAATTATCTGGCGTTCTTTTGCCAGTTTCTTAAACGTCTGGGCCGAAAAGTCTATCCTCTCCGGCGATTACCGGGGGCTGGTTAAAATCCACTATTTCTCGACCCCACTTTGGTTCTTGATAAGAGCTATTCCCTGCTTCCTCGCCATCTATTTTGGCAGCGAGCTGGTCAGTAAAGTATTAGATGCCATTCCAGCCAGTATTTTAACCGGTATGGGCGTGGCCTCTAAAATGATCCCTGCTATCGGCGTCTGTATTTTATTGCTGATGCTGCTAAAAGGAAGAATGTGGTTCTTTTTCCTGCTCGGCTTCATGCTGACCACTTATTTAAAACTGCCGATTATTCCGATCACCTTTATCGCCCTGGCCTTCGCCGTGCTTTACGACATGGCCTGGGCCAACGGCATCAACAATAAACAGGTTGAAAATAATAAACCGGCTAAAATAGAATCCGAAGAGGAGTACGACCTGTGAGTGAAATAACATCTTATAATAACGTTGAGCGTACAACCTCCGATAAAAAACTGACTAAAACCGATCTTAACCGTATTTTCTGGAATATTCAGAGCATGTCCTTTTCATATAACTATGAAAAGCTGCAAACCATCGGCTTCGCGCATTGTATGATCCCGGTGCTCGATAAGCTCTATGAAAATGCAGATCGGGAAACCCGCGCACGGGCCATGCAGCGGCATTTAAAGTTCTATAACTCCCAGATCAATACCGGGGCACTCATCCTGGGCGTAACGGCCGCGCTGGAAGAAAAAACCACGGAAGAAGAAAAGGATGCGGTTATTTCCGTCAAGGCCGGGCTGATGGGCCCGCTGGCAGGTTTAGGCGACAGCCTGTTGAAATTTACCTGGCTGCCTATTTGCGGCAGCATCGGTGCGGCATTTGCACTTCAGGGAAATATCATCGGGCCGATACTGATGTTTATTCTCTTTAATATCGTGAATGTCGGTTCTAAATACTTCTTTATCCACTATGGCTATAACAAAGGCGTTGATTTAATCGAGCAGTCAAAGAATTCGAATATTATTCAGCGTATTTCGAATGTTGCCAACGTCGTCGGGGTGATGGTGCTCGGCTCGCTCATCGCCACCACGGTGAAGATCTCTACGCCGCTGGTTATCGCGGTGGGAGAGCAGTCTATCCCTGTACAGGAGATGTTCGATAAGGTTGCCCCAAACCTGCTCACGCTGCTTTTTTCACTGGGCGTGTTCTTCCTGGTGAAAAAGCTTAAAGGGAAATACACGGTGTCTCTCATCATTGCCATGATGGTCTTCGGCGTTATTTGCTCAACGTTTGGCATATTAAGTTAAAGGGACGATGAATGAACACAAAGATGCAGTTTTCCGTAAGCAGAAAAAACCAGACGCAGATTGAAATTCGTTTTTCTGCCACCGAGGGGCCGGTATCGCTGTACTGGACTCGCGATCACGATGTTAATACATCAGCCCAAACGTTAATGACCAGGAACGCCGTTAGTCCCTGCCAGTTTGATGACCCGCTAAATGCCAGCCAGCGCATCTACTTTATTATTGAATGCAACGGCCAATCCCGACTGTTCGCTGAAAGGACGCTGCCCGTTTCAGGGCTCAATAACATCCGGGATTTCGGCGGCTACACGGGTGCCGGGGGGAAAAGCATAAAATGGGGGATGCTGTACCGCTCCAACCATTTGCATCAGCTTAATGCCCAGGCCCAGGCCTATATACGGTCACTGAACATTCAGACGATTATTGACTACCGCAGCGCCAGCGAAATAGCTAAAAGCCCCAACACCTTTATCGGTGAAAAACAGACCGTTCACCTGGACGCTGCGGCACAAACCGCAGAGCTGGCGGCACAGTTTTCGGCGGACTCCAGCAATGAAGATCACATGCTGATTGAGAGTGTGGTACAGGATATCCCCGCCGAGCTGGTCAACGGCCACGGCCAGCAGGTTTTGGAACAATACCGAAACTTCGTCACCAGCGAGAAGTCCAGACATGCCTTCAAAGCAATGATCCGCACCCTACTGGACGCGGAAAACAGCCCGCATGTCCAGCACTGCCGGGGAGGTAAAGACCGAACGGGTTACGGCGTGACGCTTATCCTGTTCATGCTCGGCGTCTCAGAAGAGGATGTCATCGCCGACTATATGCTCACTCAGGCCAACCGGCTGGAGCGGAACGAAATAAAAATGGCGGCCTACCGCCGGATCACCGACGACGGCAATGTGCTGGATTACCTGCATACGCTGATTGATACCCGAGAAGCATTTATTATTGAGGCCATCAACGCCATGAAAGCACAGTCGGGTAGCGTGGCTGGCTACATCAAAGAGGTGCTGGGCTTCACCGACGCCGACTTTATAGCGATGCAGAATAATTTTTTAACCGACGCCCCCTGAACCCACAGGGCCGGATGCAGGCGCTTTCACAGCATAAAATCAGCTGAAAACGCTTAGATTCCAGGCAAACGGCCCGCCAACCCCTTAACCTGCCTCGAAAAGCGGGTATACTACGCCCGCTGCGTTCCCTTAGTTAAATGGATACGTAGAGAAATAAAATTAACAAATTGTTTTATAACAACAAATACATAAAATACCTTTCAATTATGTACTCACAAAGGTACACAAACCTAATTTCAATAGCCTTGACTCTGTACAAATACACTGTTTAATAACCCTGTATATTTTTATGCAGATTTATTGGCCTTAAGTCGACATTCCGCACCTGTTATTGGTAATTTAAAATGTGACAACAACCTCAATTCCGGCATTTGAATGGCAAAATCATTGCGCTGAAACTTAAATCGTACCACAATTAAAAGTTATATTTCTTATTTTTACATACCTTGCCCATGACTTAAGAAAGACTTAATCCACTTTCAGTGGCATTAATGCCTTAGGTGATAAATTTTGCAGTCGATGTGTTTTTCATCATTCGTTTGGTAGTAAAACTTCAAATGCCGCTATTTTCTTTAATCATGCTGCCATATGTCGCGAAAAAAATTCTAAAAACAGGCGCGGAATGACGGCTTAAGCCGTCATGGGGTGTCTGAGGTCTGAAGTTCATATCCTTGTTAGCTGACCAAATAAGCATTAAAACCAGCCTGTTACGGCTGGTTTCTTGTGCCTGATTTGCGTGGAACTTGTTGGGGGAATGGGATTGTCTATAAATACCAAGCATCTTCAATCATTACAGCTAGTTATACAATTCTTACTTAAGTCTTAACAATTCACAGTGGCAATAGATATTAACAATCAATAAATAGACATTGATCGCCAAAAGTTAGCTATCTATAGGTTCAGATTTAATTATGACCTCTCCAGGGATAGGATTCTGTTCAAACCACAACCGAGCTCTGTTAGAGAGTAAATTAGAGCCAAGGGGCAATTTTATTGTTTTTATTCTCTCCATTAATTCTTTTGTGGGAATGTCATAATGATTGGCCATTATTTCAGGCGTAACTCCCCAACTTTCAGCTTCAGTTTGATGCGTCAAATATAAAATAGCAATTGTGTCTATTTTTGATACAGTATCTGAAGAGGTGCTAGGCGGTTCATGTTCATTAAGCCAGTTTAATGATTTTCTTTGTAATTCTTCTGAGGTTAACTTGTTTTCTCTTAAACCTTTAATCACTTTGCCCAAATTTCGCTTAGATATGCCATAGTTGCTGGCCACATTCTCTGGTGTTATTTTAAGTTCTTCTAAATGCTGATTATTGGCAAGATAAAGCTGTGCCACCCATTCTTCTTCTCTGGCTTGATTAATAGCATAATATGGATTATAACCATCACCGTAGTCAACAAAATACTCCTCTCCTGGTTTGACATCTTTAGTCGTCACATAGAAAATAATATTTTTACCGAATCGAACCGCAGCAACATTATTATCAGCAATGCGCGATGAATCACCTAATTTCCCTGTATTTATATTTCGTAGTATATTCCCGCTGTTTAATCCATCAACTACACGTTTTTCAGATGATCCAAACCAACTATGAGATGCACTTCCTGCTGTTCCACTTTTCATGTTTGCCTGATGGAAAGAATCATTAGAGTGTCTGCTGCCGATTTGTCGATCCAAGCTACGGGTTGAATCAAATGATTCTCTCGTTCTGAAGGTTCCGGCATAGGGACCTAAAATCGTAAAACGTTCAACAATTGTCTCCTGAGGGTTAACGACTCCATCGCCTAGATTAATTATTTCCCCTTTAGCATCAGTATGTTTAGACGGTTTGGTTTCCATACGCTTCGTCATTCTTGCTGCTAACCGAGTTTCATTGCGTATTTGATTTTTGAATTTTTTTATCAAGTTATTTTTAACTATTTTAACATCACTTTGTTTCATATTCTGAAAAACATTTCTAAGATCCCCCCAGTTAGTAACTGTTAGTTTATCTAAATCTTTATAATTATTGAGTCCCTCAGCTTGAAGTGTCAAGCTTTTAGTAGGGTTATCTGGATCTCGTAAAATTGGTAAGGAATTATCAATTGTCTCGTTCTTGTTATAGTTAGTTACAAGCATTTTTATTTCTGATTCGCTGTTACTGAAAGAAAAGCCCTGGACTGATTTTTGTGCATTGGTCTTAATATGGATTAGTCTCTTTATTTCTTTAATCAGAAGTTGAGAAGGCAAGGCATAGTAATCTGATAACTCTTCGACCGAAATATTCAGTTCTGATAATTCGAACTGTTTTTCAATATATAACTCTGCTACTTCATGTAACTTTCTGGAATCAGTACCTGATACTATATGATTGTTCAACCAAGTTTCCGCTTTTATTGATAAAAACATTGAACGCTTTGAATTTCTTGCAGAAACAATAAAACTATTTACTTCCGTATTAAAATACCTTGCCAAATCTTCTGGCATTACACCTGCATTATTGAAGTAAGAAATATTTTTAAAATAAAGCTTCGATAAAGTTGATGGAACACTGACTGATACATTCTGGCGATTTTGCTCAAGAAATGTCTTTATTTCATCAGGCAAAACATATGAATCATTTTTAATACTTCGCGCATCAATGCCTTTCCTTAAATTTTTTTGTATATACTTTTTTAATTCTCCATTTGAGATGGAATAATTTTTGGCAATATCATCAAGAGTAATCTTTAAGGTCCCTAATTCTCTTTGATGTTGGAGGTAAAGGTTACCAGCAGCTTCAAGTTTTACAGGTGAATCTACAGGAATCAAATGATTATTAAACCATTGTTGAATAGGATCAATCAATCGAACTTTTTTACCCAATGGCTCTATTGCACGGGAGGAAGCATTGTTTTCATTGGATGTTCCAGGGGTCTCTTCTTTTTTATTTCCAGCCCCACCTTTAATGCGCTCGTCAATTCTCCACCTGTTCGTCATGTCATCAAAAACATATGCTACTGGTGATGCTCCTTCGGGAATTTCATACCATGAAGGTAATTTTATCTCAAATGAATTGTCCAGATGAAGAATGCCCTCGACGTAAATGTCCTTACCATCTAAATTACCTGTTCTTAAAAGTAAAGTATTTTTATTTGTTGTATAAATTTCGGGATGGCCGTTTAAAGGCTGGATGTTGAGTTTATTTTGTTCTTTGAATGATTTTATCCCCCAAGGTAAATCGTCAAATATATGTGATGTGCTTTCTGAACGTCGCCAAATTTTACTATATACGTCGTAGGTGAAAACTGTTTGACTAATCCCTCCTTTTTTTAAAGATGCTTTGTCAACCCAAGGGGAGGGTTCCGACCTGAAACTATCTCCATCACGTAACACCTTAACAAATTGTGACTTGACACTATCCAAGCCAACACGAATATAATAATTACCTGTTGTTTGTTGATAATATAATCCAGGAAAACCTTGCATTTGAGATATGCTTGAAAGTGGCACCTCTTCAATATGAACTGACGCGGGTATATTGTTCATACTCTCAAATAAATATTTTTCTTCTTTCCAGCCTAATTGAGGATTGTATGAGTAGGTATTTTGTTGAGAGCCATATGACGAGTCCTGACTTTCAATTGTTATAGTTTCATCTTCTAACAGGACTTTAACATATCTTTCAGTATTATTAGTATCTTTTGTTTTTAGATATCGATTGTTATTTTTATCTAACCATAAGGGATCTTTAACAAAGTGATTATCAGGTTGCAAATCCTTTTTACCGGGAAGATACTCCTTCATCTTCAACGTGAATTTAGTGATATTAGCGGTTCCGCCTTGAGGCTCCTTAACAGTATTTTTTGTTTCCCCTTCAAATTTCATGTTTAACATATCAGTTACTGCATCACTAAGCTCTTGCCCTGAGATAGGTTTCCCCTCAATATCTGCCTCAATTATTCCCAGAAGGTGTCCAAGCGAGCTTCTCCCGGCCCCGACTGGATGCAGAGAGCTAAAGGCGTCAAGTACTGAAAGTTTTTTAGCCAGAGAGCGTATCACTTCTTTTGTTTCAGGTTTTAGATTAGAATTAGATGCATACTCAATAAGTTGGATTGATGCATCTGCAAAAGATTCTACGGGAGTTTTGAATGCATTTTTTAGAATTCTTACTATATCTAAGACGCTGTAACTTGTTTTTATTTTCCGTGAATCTTCAATTGGTTCAATACGTACCTCATCTTTGGCGAATACTAATTTCGAATCTGGTTTGTTTTTAGGAGTATTTGGTAAAGAAGGGCTTCGCTTAACTCTTCGTGCTATTCCTTCATTCTCTTGTGGAGTTGTTTTCTTTTCATTGCCCACAAACTGCAAGGTGTAAATTGGTAAACCAGTTGATATTTTCATTAGGACACCTTATTTTCTGAGGAAGTATCGTCATTTCGTATTTACAAATACTTTAGCGATGAAGCAGTATTAAAGTAAGCCAGTCAGTCACATTTATTAAATTGTTGTAATAATTTAGTGTCTTTTGCTGTTAAAATGGTTCCATATTGTTAATTATTTATAGGCCTGTGCACGAGATTATGGTACGGCACAAGGTCGCTCCTGTGATTACTTCAGCAAGTATTTATTAGTAAGAAGTGCGAAGAAACCTGATGTCTCACCAGTAGCTCCCTACCCGAGTGTGTGTTGAGAATAATTTTAGCGTGCAAAACACCGAGTACAACGTATGCACAGATTATCCACAATAGCAAGCCACCAGCCGCAGGTAATCAGGGCTGTTAACTTCATCTCATTTACATTAATGTCTCGAGCATTCATGTTCATACGATGAGGAAGCTCATGCTGTTTGGAGGATTGTTTTCAGGACTGGTTGATCAACGCACAGCGAAAGGCAGGCGCTATGCTCTGGAACCACTGCTGTGCGGATTATTGCTGGCGGTGCTGTCCGGAGCAACCTCATTGCGGAAAATGGAGCTTTTCATCAATGAGCGGATAGAACCGCTAAACGCACTGTTTGGTATGACCTGGAAGAAAGCCCCGAGTTGGGTAGGTATTCGCCGTTTTCTTCTCAAGCTGGATGTTCAGGGGCTTGAAAATGCCCTTCGCCAGCACGCCGAAAAATGTTCGGCATCAGGTGAGGAACGACAGTTCGTTGCTATTGATGGCAAAGCGTTACGCGGCAGCGCATCGCGGGTGACTGATACACGAGCCCGACAACTGGTGTCTGCTTTTGCACATTTCGATTTGATTGTGCTCGGGCATGTTGAAGTGGCTGATAAAACTAACGAAATTCCGGCTGCGCAAGCGCTTATCGACGAGTTGGCCTTATCGGGGCGCGTCTTTACGCTTGATGCCATGCACTGTCAAAAAAACGCTTTCGCTGGCAGTGACGCGAGGTGCCGATATCCTGGTTCAGGTGAAAGACAACCAACCAGAGTTATTTGCAACCTGCCAGATGCTGCCGAAGTTTCAGGTTCCCGCACAACAGCATGTTGATTGTGACAAAGGGCATGGGCGAGTAGAGCTCCGCACGGTTCAGACGTTTGTTCCGCCCGCAGGATGGTTGCCACCCGGCTGGGAACCGCTGGTGAAAGCGGTTGTAAAAGTGACTCGCGAAGTGACGCACAAGCGTCGGGGTACGACCGAGCTCAGCAGCGAAACCGCGTGGTGGGTAGGTACGGTATGCCTTGATGCTGAGCAGTTTCAGGCAGCAATTCGCGGTCACTGGTGCATAGAAAACCAGAACCACCATGTCCGGGATGTTGTCCTGTTTGAAGATGCCTGCCGTATCCGCGAACACCCCGGGATCCTGGCGCGGTTGCGTTCTATCGCGCTGAATTGCATGCGCCTGAACAAAGTATCAAGTATCTCCAGGGCACTGTACCGCAATGCACTGAACTTCGACTGTGCAGTGTCTATGCTGGAGGAAGAAGTTAACAGCCCTGCGCAGGTAATGAACACGGAAGGGATAGACCATATCTAAAGGGGTACGAACCAGCAAGAAGATTTGGGGGCGTTAAACCCATCCGGCCCAGAATGCTATATATTTCTTCACGTCCAGTGAACTTATTGTCGCTCATAGCCATGCATTTCTGTTTTATCTTAAATTATTGATCTATCACATATCAATTACGAATAAGTTGAACAAGACTTCACTACATCGAGGGTAGAATAAGCCGTATAGCTTTACGGTCCGCTCTTTTTACTCAAGCTTCATCGGCCACTTAATATTTGGCGCAGTACTGACATCCACACGACTCAGGAGGACACGGTACGTTTTCCAGGCCCTGAGCGCCTGCAACTCTTCCGCCGTTGCCATCTCGATATCCACCGCATCCTGCAGCGGCGCTATGGCGTCTGCAGCTTCATCAAGCAGTGCTGATTTTGTTTTCTGCGCCTGCGCAATTAACTCCTCTTTCGACCAGCTGCGCGGGACAACTTTTTTACCGTCGAATACCCATTCCCCCCGTCTGATACTGAATCCCTCCGGCAATTTACCCCTGATTTCCGCGACGCTCATCCCCTCGGGGCTAAACATGGAAACCGCATGAATGTTGCCACGTTCCGGCACCGGCTTATCGATGACGGAGCGAATCACATTCTCGCTGTCGTACATGATTTTTATCGTGTTATCCGCAAACAAAGACTGGCATTCATACCAGTCCTGCCCGTCTTCTGATTCGAAAAAACGTATACCGGCAGTG
>NZ_DASYBS010000031.1:0-8610 GCF_036500665.1 Cedecea sp. | reverse complement strand
GTTTTCTCTCCGACTGGCCAGGGTCCGGACGTCGGGAACGGCCGGAGGCTGAGAGCGTCGGGAACGCATCTCAGCCGACCCAGGACTGGGAGATAAAACGGAGGTCTGCCGCTTTAGCGGTCGATTTATTTGGCCGGGAGTCCGGGTTCTTAGGGGAGCGACGGTGGCTCCCCTGAGACGTTCACCGGTTCGGTGGTGACATATGATACAGGGCTGGAAGTGAACGGAATATTCGTCATTCCTTCATAGATATTATTTGTGGCTAAATGGCTCCCCCCAATCCCCCAAGAAATCCCACTCAAAGCAACCAAACTCCCCAGAACTTACTACAGTTATTTGGGGGCTTCCCGTACGGCTTTGGGTGATAACATGGCGCTTTATTCCATTGGAGAAGTGGCTGCGCTTTGCAATATCAATCCGGTAACCCTGCGCGCCTGGCAACGGCGTTACGGATTGTTGAAACCGCGGCGAAGCGACGGCGGGCATCGGCTGTTTGATAGTGCCGATATCGAACGTATTCGTGAGATCCAAAACTGGATTGAGCAAGGCGTACAGGTCAGCAAGGTCAAGGCGCTGCTCAGCGGCGAAAACCGTGAAAAAGAACACGCCTGGGGGGAGCGGCAGGAGACGCTGCTGCGCCATCTACAAAGTGGCAATCCGAATCTGCTGAGGGCGTGGATCGCCGATATTGGTCGCATCTACCCGGCACAAACCCTCGTGCATCACCTCTATCTTCCCCTTCGCCGCCGTCTGTACGGGCAGCAGATTGCGCTGTGCGCGCTGCTCAGCCTGCTGGATGGGGCCCTGATTAACTACATTGCCATGTGCATCGCCGCCGCACGCAAACATAGCGGTAAAGATGCACTGGTGGTTGGCTGGAATGTCCAGGACACAACGCGGCTGTGGATGGCGGCGTGGATTGCCAGCCAGCAGGGCTGGCGGGTAGACGTGCTGGCCAACTCGCTGAGCAGCCTGAAGCCGGAGCTCTTTGAAAAACAAACGCTGCTGGTGTGGTGCGGCGACTGCCCGGGGGAGCGGCAGATAGACCAGATTGAATCATGGCGCAGCGCAGGGCTACCCGTTTTTGCGCTGGGCAATATTGAACGCAGGCAAACAGCCGGCTAACTGGCCTGAAAAGAGGGAAAATGTGCTTTTTCCCTCTTCGCCACAATCAAAGGTTCATTAACAACCCCGCTTCCCTTTATAATCGCTTCGTTAACAATCGGAGCAACGGATGAAACTGTCAAAAATTGCCCTTGTGGGCGGAATGCTTGTTATGGCGGTCGGCGGTATCGGCGGCGTGATGCTGGTTGGCTACATCGTTATTTTGCATGGCGCGTAATGTAGCCTTCCAGGCGCTCAAACAGGCGGTCGGTGACAATTGCCGCCAGCGCCACCAGCACGGCACCCTGAATCACGTAGGCGGTATTAAAGCCGCTGAGCCCGATAATAATCGGTGATCCGAGCGTGTTGGCTCCCACGGTGGAGGCAATGGTCGCGGTACCGATATTAATGATAACCGACGTTCTTATGCCCGCCAGAATCACCGGCGCGGCGAGCGGCAGCTCCACCTTTCTCAGCATTTGCCAGCGGCTCATGCCTACCCCGAGCGCAATTTCACGTGCGGATTCTGGCACCGCGCCGATCCCGGCAAGCGTCCCCTGTAAAATCGGCAGCAGGCCGTAAATCACCAGCGCGATGATCGCGGGCTCTTGACCGAAGCCCATCACCGGCACCGCAATGGCTAACACAGCAACGGGCGGGAAGGTTTGCCCGGCGGCGGTAATCGTCTCCACCAGCGAACGGAATTCTTCCCCCGCCGGACGCGTCACCAGGATCCCCAACCCGACGCCAACCACCACCGCAACCAGGCTAGAAATGCCCACTAACGTCAGGTGCGCCAGCGCCAGAGAGGTAAAGCTGTCCTGCTGGTACATCGGGCGGGTCAGCTGCGGGAACAGCCAGCTAAACAGCCCGCTGGTATAGGGCAGCAGCACCAGCAGCGCGACAAAAAGCGCGATAAGCCACAGCAGAGGATCACGCAGCAGGCGCATTTTCTCTCCTTACCAAATCGCTAAAGTGCAGCACGCCGCAGGGCTGGTTTTGCGCATCCACTACCGGCAATTGCTGGCACTGGCGATCGATAAACAGCGACAGCGCTTCGCGCAGCGTCATATCAGCACGAATAGGATCCCCTTCAAGGCGCTCGTCGGCACGAATACTGTCCGCCACGTGGCGCAGCGACAGTAGCCTGACGCCAAGCTCGCTGCGGCCAAAGAAATCACGCACAAAGTCGTTGGCGGGGCGCGTTAACAGCTCCAGCGGCGTCCCCTGCTGGATCACTTTGCCTCCGTCCATCAGTACGATGTTGTCGGCAAGGATCAGCGCTTCGTCAATGTCGTGCGTAACCAGTACTATCGTGCGGCCCAGGAGCTGATGAATACGGATCATCTCCTGCTGTAATGTGGCACGCGTCACCGGATCTAGCGCGCCAAAAGGCTCATCCATCAGCAGCACTTCCGGGTCGGCCGCCAGCGCACGCGCCACGCCCACACGCTGTTGCTGCCCGCCGGAAAGCTGGTGTGGGTAACGGTCGCGGAACTGCGCCGCATCCAGGCCCAGTAGCTCCAGCAGCTCGTCAATACGTTCGGCTACTCTCGCCTTCGGCCACTTCAGCAGTTCAGGCACCGTGGCGATGTTCTGCGCCACCGTCCAGTGTGGAAACAGGCCGATAGACTGGATGGCATAGCCCATGCGGCGGCGAAGCGCCTTTGGGTCAAAGCGGCGAATTTCTTCTCCGGCAAAGCGGATAAGCCCTTCGTCGTGCTCCACCAGTCGGTTGATCATCTTCAGCGTGGTGGACTTTCCTGAACCGGAGGTGCCGATCAGCACGGTGAACTGCCCTTCGCGAATGTTCAGCGTCAAATCACTGACCGCCGCTTCGCCATGGAAGTATTTGCTGACGCGATCGAACTCGATCATTATTTTGCCTCCAGCAGTGAAATAAACAGCTTAAACAGCGCGTCGATGATGACCGCCAGGGCGATGACCGGCATGACGCCAAGCAGAACCAGATCCAGCGCGCTGCTCAGCAGCCCCTGGAAAATAATCGAACCAAACCCGCCCGCACCAATCAGCGCGGCAATCACCGCCATACCGATGGTTTGCACGCAGACAACCCGCAGGCTGCGCAGCAAAACGGGCAAAGCCAGCGGCACTTCCGCCCGCCAAAAAATTTGCCCGCGAGACATGCCCATCCCCTGCGCGCTTTCCACAATATTACGCGGCACCTGCTGCAGCCCGGCCACTACGCCGCGCACCAGCGGCAGCAGCGCATAGAGCACCAGCGCAATCAGCGCAGGCGCTACTCCAATACCACTCACGCCGATTTTCCCCAACCACGGTAGCCATGCAGCAAGCCCTGCCAGCGGCGCAATTAGCAGGCCGAACAGCGCCACTGACGGCACCGTCTGAATCACGTTCAGCAGAGAAAAAACGCCGGACTGCCAGGCCGGACGGTGATAGCAAAGGATACCCAGCGGAACACCCACCAGCAGCGCCGGCACCAGCGTGCCGATAAGCAGCGCCAGGTGGCGGCTCAGAGCGTCGTCAAACACGTCCTGCCGGTTAACGTACTCTTTCATCAGCGAAAGATCGCTGAAGTAACCGCTTGCCAGCAGCGCGACGGGTACGATCCAGATTTGCAGATTGAACAGTAGCCGCCACAGCGGACTGGCAGTGAAGCGGTTGGCCGCGTCGGCGCACAGCAAAAGACTCACCGCCAGCATTAACCACAGGCCGCTGCCGGGGGAAGTGCGGGCCAGCGAGCTGCCATCCAGAGCAAACTGGCTCGCGCTGTGCCCCATCAGGAGCAGCAGGCTGATAAACAGCACTTCGCCGGTAATAATCGTCGCCAGAAGTGCAAGGGAACGCCCTGGCGCCAGCGTCAGGCCAGCCAGTACCAGGAGTGGAAGCGCAAGCCAATAGTGAAGCGTACCGGGAAGCTGGGTGATGCCAAACGGTTCACCGGAAACCAGGCGGTTAGGCGCATAGTTGATGATAGGGAGTAACATCAAGGCTGCAGCCAGTAACAACACCAGTAGCAGCAATACCCTGTTATGAATTTTTAGCAAACGTCATTCCAGCAGATTGATGACAAACAGTCGAAAAACGGCGTTTTCGACTGTTTGGGGTAAACCAGATAACGACGTTCATTGTTTTTCTCAGGCCGACGGGCGGACTTTTTAGAACAATGCACGTTGTCAGCTGGCTATTTAACGAAGCCTTTTTGTTTTAAGTAATCAGCGGCCACTTTTTTAGCATCCTCACCTTCCACCGCAATCTTCGCGTTCAGCTGCTGCAGCGTTTTCTGGTCAAGAGAAGTGAACACCGGTTTCAGCCAGTCGGCAATCTGCGGGTATTCTTTCAGCACGGCTTCACGCACCACGGCGGTTGGCGCTGAAACGGCCTGCACGCCTTTCGGGTCGGTAAGGGTTTCCAGGCCTAATGCCGCAACCGGGCCATCGGTGCCATAGGCCATCGCGGCGTTAACCCCGGAGGTCTGCTGCGCGGCGGCTTTGATGGTTACCGCCGTGTCGCCCCCGGCCAGAGACAGCAGCTGGCTCTGTTCCAGCTTAAAGCCGTAGGCTTTTTCAAAGGCCGGTAGCGCGTCGGAACGTTCGATAAACTCGGCGGAAGCCGCCAGCTTAAAGGTACCGCCTTTTTTCAGGTATTCGCTGAGATCTGCCAGGGACACCAGATGGTTTTTCTCCGCCAGATCCTTACGAACCGCGATGGTGTAAGTATTGTTGGCCGGGGCCGGAGTCAGCCACACCAGGTGGTTTTTGTCGTAGTCGAGCTGCTTAACTTTTTCATAGCCCTTCTGGGCGTCTTTCCAGGCCGGATCGTTTTCAGTTTTAAAGAAGAACGCCCCGTTGCCGGTATATTCAGGATAGATATCCAGCTCGCCGGAGGTTATCGCGCCGCGCACGACCGGGGTGGTGCCAAGCTGAACCTTGTTGATGGTTTTCACATCATGGCTTTCTAGCACCTGCAAAATAATGTTGCCGAGCAGCGAGCCTTCGGTATCAATTTTCGAGCCGACCTTCACCGGATCCGCCGCCTGCGCGCCTGTCGCCAGCATCACTAACCCTGCCAAACCCCAACGTGTTGATAAGTTCATAGTTATTCCTCGTTGTTCTTTACTTAAAAATCATGCAGTAAAGAAAGAATAGCCGAGTTTGAATCAGCTGGGGAAAGCACTAAGCGGTATATGATATGCGAAGTCGTTAGAACAGAAGGATGCCCTGAATTTTCCGGTCTGTCGGCTGCCTGCCCGGCTAAATCCCTACGTTTACTGTCATTTATATTTTTTTTACCCGCGGCTTTTGTATTTTTACCTTCTTTTTATATGTCAGTGAATATGCTCTTTTCGTCGCCGAGAGGCTCCGATAAAGACCATCATGAACTCACTTATTCATCACTCACTCGTTAAAAACATCTTTACGCTTTTCGCTTTTCCTCAGGCCACAGCAAATGAGGAAATCGTTAGCAAACCCGTTCAGGAGCGAGCGAAAGCCTTTGCCGAGGAAGTGCGTTGCTACCTTCAGGCTCATCCCGACACAAAGCATGTTGATATCTACCTTAATGATGTCAACGGCGCCTTTCGCGGAAAACGTATCGCGGTCGAGAGCCTGCTGTCACTCTCCGCAGGCTGCTATTTTCCGCAGTCCGTTTACGCGATGGACCATGAGGGCAAGACGTTTAGCCAGGCTCCGGGCTACCCGGATGACGATGAACCTGACGGGCTCTGTCTGCCGGTTGCCGGCACGTTAAGACCCTGTGCACACGATCCTAAACATAACGCGCAGCTGCTATTGACCATGAAGCAGAGCGACGGCAGCGGCTATGCGCTGGAGCCCAGAGTGGTACTGGAAAACGTGCTGCAGAAGTTTCATTACCACGGGCTGTACCCGGTGGCAGCACCGGAAATCGAGTTCTATTTGGTCAGTAAAGCCCAGCAAGAAGCGCCGGCTCAGGGCTGCTTTTATATGCCCGTGCCTTCAGATTACACCGCCTTTATTGAAGCACTTGAACAGGCGGCCGCCGACCAAAAGCTGCCGCTAAATGGCATCGTTTGCGAAGCCGAAGCCGGACAGTTTGAGCTGAACCTCAAGCATGCCAAAGATATCGTCGGGATTTGTGAAAGCGTGCTGGCGCTGCGCAGGTTAACCAGCATTGTGGCCGATAAATTTGGCTATCAGGCAAACTTCATGGCTAAACCCTTTTCACATCTTGCCGGGAACGGCCTGCATTTTCATATCAGCCTGAACGACCGACAAGGTGATAACGTCTTCGCCTCTCCGGCTGATGCCCTGAATGAAATGACTCAGCTTTGCCTTGCCGGGATGCTGCAAACAATGCCTGCCGCGGTGGCCGTTATCGCCCCACACGTGAACTCTTTCAGAAGGCTGCGTAAAAACCTTAACGAGCCGCTTTTCAGTTCGTGGGGCTATAACAAACGCAGCGCCGCCCTGCGCATTCCCTGCTCCGACGACAACAATCGCCGTATTGAGTACCGCCTTGCGGGGGCAGACGTTAACCCGTACCTGGCCATGGCCGTCATTCTTACCGGCATGCTTTACGGGCTGGAGAATATCGACAGCGATACGCTGAAAAATGCAGCGCTGTTCGCCCCCGATCTGCCGCTATTCCAGAACGTGGCTATCGAAGAATTCCGGCAAAGTCACTATATGACCGAAAGCCTGGGTGCCGCCTTCACCCGCCAGTGGGTGACCCACAAGCTGTCGGAGCTGGCGTGGTTTGAAACCATTGTGACGCCGGAAGAAGCGGTGCTGTCACGCTAGCGCGAGCACCTTATCAACCCAAACGCCGATCCGAGGTGATGTATGTCTCGTCTTATTATGCTGTCTAATCGCTGCGAGCCAGAACGCGGACAGAGTGGTGATCCTTTGCTTCCGGTTTTCCATTCCGTCCTGAAGAAACACCCGGGGATCTGGTTTGGCTGGAACGGTGAGGTTGCGGCAGGAAACAAGCAAAGAAAAGCCAGCTATTTCAATCAGTCAGGCTATCAGCAATACAGTTGGGGATTAACGCCCAACGAATATGACAATTTCTATCAGGGCTATAACCATCAAGTTTTGTGGCCCGTTTTCCACAATCGCCCGGATCTAATCCACTATAAAAAAGAATATTTCACTACCTGGAAAAACTATAACCACGACGTCAAGGCACGGGTGGCTGCCAAAATTGAGGCCGACGATCTCGTCTGGGTGCAGGACTACCATTTACTGTTTACCGGCAAGATGCTGAAAGAAGACGGGCACGCCAACCGCTGCGGTTTCTTCCTGCATCAGCCCTTCCCGCCGGGCGACGTGCTGCGCTCGGTGCCCGAGCACGACAGCATTATGCAGGCGCTGTTCAGCTACGATTTACTTGGATTCCAGTCGAGCGGTGACGTAAATAACTTCCTCGCCTATGCGCTGCGGTTTTATCGCGTGGAAAGGCTGGCGGATAACCTTATTCAGCTTAATGGCCACGCTATCAGGCTTGGGATTTTCCCGTGCGGCATTGATAAATCGGTTCCGGCGCTTTCATCAACGAACGCCGAAGCGGTGCGCAACTATCCGCGTCAGATAATAATCAGCAACGACACCGTCAGCGATATCAGCGGCGTACATTGCCACCTGACAACTATGGAAACGTTTCTAAGCAGCCACTCTGAATTCCTGCGCGACGTTAGCCTGCTGCAGATTTCTGACGCTTCCAAAGGCTACGCCTTGTCTGTGCGGGATCTCTGCACCCGGCTCGAACGCCAGTGCGGGGAAATTAACGACAGGTTTGGCGATGCGTCCTGGTATCCCATCAACTACATTCGTCACCAGCTTTGCCATGCTGACCTGATTTACGCTTTCTACCGCACTGCGCACGTGGCGATGTTCACTCCGCTTTCCGAAGGCATGAGCCTGCAGGCGAAAGCGTTTATTCTCGCCCAGGATGCTGACGACCCCGGCGTGCTGATGCTGTCCGCCCTTACAGGGACGGCTGAACAGTTAACGGACGCGGTGTTGATCAACCCCTATGATGCCAACGAAGCCAGCCATGCGCTTTACTCCGCACTGACGATGCCGCTGCACGAGCGTAAACGCCGGTATCAACAGCTGCTGGCGAAAGTGGAAAGGTACGACAGCCTGTGGTGGGCTAGAGCTTTTCTCGATGCATTAAACGCAGAGCCAACTCAGGCTCCTGCGACGGTGATCCCGTTCCGCGCTTCTCATCACGGTATTTTTACGCCACAGAATTTGTATTAATGGTCAGAACAATGCGCTTTGGGCGAGGGTGTACAGCGTTTCATTTTGCGTGTTTCGGGAGAACTTTTTAGCCCAGGCATTATTCCGTTCACCCATAGATCGATGTTCCCTATACGTTACCTGAACGGTGAACGTGTCAGGGGCATTACGCCATGCCCCCTGACAACCCCCGGCGCCCGGCGAGCTCATCGCCGCTGAAGCGGTAAACCCACCGGCTATCACCCAAACAGTCGGGGTCGTTCGCGATTCGTTCCCGACGATCGCTCTCTTTCGCTGCTCC